>NZ_BMDZ01000053.1 GCF_014636235.1 Tistrella bauzanensis | reverse complement strand
GCGCGAGACCCCCGCCAAGCTCCCAAGCCGTCAGCAGACGGCGTCAAACCATGGGTAGCGGGCATTCGGCAACAGCCTCATATATTCCATAATATACCGTTCCATGCTCCGGAATACATATCGATGCGCGCACAGGAAATAACATCTAAGAATATCAATCACCGATTTCATGACAGTTATGTGAACATCTCCATCGTTCCCTGATCGATGGAGGACGACATGCCCCTTGACATGCACGCCGACAGCCGCCGGCCCGACAGCCCCGCCACCCGATCCCGCGCATTCCGCGATCTGCTGTCATCGCCCGATCTGACCTTTCTGATGGAGGCGCATAACGCGCTCTCCGCCCGTATCGTCGAGGAGGCGGGCTTTCCCGCCATCTGGGCGTTGGGGCTGTCGGTCGCGACCGCGCTTGGCCTGCGCGATGCCAACGAGGCATCGTGGACCCAGGTTCTGGACGTGGTGGAATTCATGGCCGACGCCACCCGCGTCCCGATCCTGATCAATGGCGATACCGGCTATGGCAACTTCAACAATGTCCGCCGGCTGGTGCGCAAGCTGGGCACGATCGGCGTCGCCGCCGTCTGCCTGGAAGACAAACTGTTCCCGAAGATGAACTCATTCGTGGGTGAGCGTCAGCCGCTGGCCGACGTGGCCGAGTTCTGCGGCCGCATCGCCGCCGGCTGCGACGCACGCCTCGACGACAATTTCTCGATCGTGGCCCGCGTCGAGGCGCTGATCGCCGGCCACGGCATGGACGAGGCGCTGCGGCGCGCCGAGGCCTATCACCGCGCCGGCGCCGACGCGATCCTGATTCATTCCAAACGCGCCGAGCCCGACGAGATCCTGGCCTTCGCGCAGCGCTGGGGCAACCGGGCGCCAGTGGTGATCGTGCCCACGAAATACTACCGCACCCCGGCCGCAGCCTATCGCGGCGCCGGCATTTCCACCGTGATCTGGGCCAACCACAACATGCGCGCATCGATCAGCGCCATGAGCCGTCTGTGCCGGCGGATCCGCGACGACGAGGCGATCGCCGGTGTCGAGGACGAGATCGCCACGCTGGATCAGGTCTTCGCCATGCTCGATTACGACGAGCTGGCCCATGCGGAAGGCGTCTATCTGCCCGCCACCTGATCCGCCCGCCCATCCCGCGCGTCCACCAACATCGTCAAGGACCATGGCCATGACGCTCGCAGACAGCCCCGCTCTCACGCAGGATCGGCCCCCCGCCGGCGGCCGCCCGCAGCGACAGCCGCTTGCCGGCCGGACGGCACTGGTATCGGCCTCCGAAACCGCCCGGATGCGGACGCTGGGCCGCGAGCTTGCGGCGGCCGGCCGGCGGATCGCCAATATGGCCGCCGGCGAACTGGACACAGCCCTGGCGGCGCCGGTGCGGCGGGCGGCGATCGCCGCGATCGAGGCCGGGCACAACCGCTATACCGACACCTCCGGCCTGCCGGGCCTCAGATCCGCGATCGCCGGGCTGGTGGCGGAGAAGACCGGCCTTGCCTGGACCCCGGCCGGCATATCGGTGACGGCGGGAGCGAAGCAGGCACTGTTCAACGCGGCCATGACCCTGATCGATCCCGGCTGCGAGGTTCTGATCCCCTGCCCCTATTGGACGACCTTCCCCACCCAGATCCGCATCGCCGGAGGCACCCCGGTCGCGCTCGACACCACCGCTACCGGCTATCTGCCGACACCCGCCATGATCCGGGCCGCGATCACGCCGGCCACCCGGATGATCGTGCTCAACACGCCCAACAACCCGACCGGCCGGGTCTATGACGCCGGTCTTCTCGACCAGATCGCCAGCATCGCGCAGGACCATGATCTGTGGATCCTGTTCGACGAATGCTATGGCGCGCTGGTGCCGGCGCCGGCCGTGCATGTGAACCTGCTGCGGCTGCGCCCCGATCTGCGCGACCGCGTGGTTCTGGTCGACAGCTTCTCGAAAAGCTGCGCGATGACCGGCTGGCGCATCGGCTATCTGGCGGCACCCGAGCCGGTGATCAAGGCCGCCAGCGCCTTTCAGAGCCATACCGCATCGAACCCCAACGTCATCGCCCAGCATGCGGTATTGGCGGCGCTGACCACCGGCCGCGCCGAGCTTGACGCCTTTCAGGCCGATATCCGCGCCCTGCTGGCGGGCAACCGGGCGCTGGCGCTCGATATCCTGGCCGGGCTCGATCGCGTGACGGTCCGGCCCGGCGAGGGCGGGTTCTATCTCTATCTCGACCTCGGCCGGCTGATCGGCCGGCAATTCGCCGATGGCAGCCCGGTCACCGATGCCGATGCGGTGGCCGAACATCTGCTCAGCGAGGCCGGCGTCGCCTCGGTGCCCGGCAGCGCCTTCGGCGACCCCCGGGGCCTGCGCCTGTCCTATGCGATCGATGGCGACGATCTCGCGACGGGCTTGCGCGCCCTGGTGGCGACATTGAACCGCGTCGCCTGATCCCTCTATCGCCCGATCCGTTCACAGCCTGCCGAAAGCACCCGCCATGACCTTGACCGCCATACCGATCAACGGCACGCCGCGCGGCCCCGGCCGCGCCGTCATCCTGGCCGCCGGCCTGGGCTCGCGCCTGCGCCCCTATACCGACAGCATCCCCAAGCCGCTGGTGCCGGTGGCCGGCCGGCCGATGCTGATCAATGCCCTGGACTGCCTGCACGCGGCCGGTGTGCGCGAGGTGGTGATCGTCACCGGCTATCGCGGCGAGCAGGTGCGCGCCGCCGCCCTGGCGCATGGCCGCAGGCTCGACAATGGCAATGGCCAGACCCTCGATATCCGCTTCGTCGACGCGCCGGATTACAGCGCCAGCAACAACAGCGTCTCGCTCTGGCAGGCGCGCGCCCATCTCGATCGCGACCTGTTCCTGATCGAGGGCGATGTGATGTTCGACCGGCACCTGCTCCCCCGCCTGATCAGCGCCGGTCCCGGCAGTGTGACGGCGGTGGCGCCCTTCCTGCCGCCGATGTCGGGGTCCACGGTCGCGATCGACCATGCGTCGCGGGTACTGAGCTTCCGCACCCGGATGCGGGCGGGCGAGCCCGGCACCGGCCGCCTGCTGAAGACCATAAACATCCATCTGCTGCGACAGGATTTCCTGCAACAGCAACTGGTGCCGGCGCTGGCGGCATCGGTCGCGGGCGGCCATGTGACCGCCTATGTCGAGGAGGTCATGGATCAGGCGCTCACCCGCGGCATGGCCGGCTTGCGGGCGGTGTCGTGCCAGGATCTGCCGTGGTTCGAGGTCGACGACGCCGGCGATCTGGAGACGGCCAACCAACTGTTCCGCAACGTCGCCTGACGGCCGGCCATCCACCACGCCACACAGTCCACGACGCCACACACCCAGACGCCACAGGAGGCCCGATCCATGATCCGTGCGCTTCTCGACCTACCCAATCTCATCACGCTGACCGGGCTGGCGCTGGCCATCGGCGGGTTCGCGGCCCTGCTGTCGGGCGCGCCGGCGGTGGCGATCGTCTGCCTGCTCTGGGCGCTGCTCGCCGACCATTTCGACGGGCTGGTGGCGCGGCGGATGGCGAACCGCGCCGCCGACATGCCGCAGATCGGCAAGCAGCTCGACAGCCTGACCGACATGGTCACCGGCGGCGCGTTTCCGGCGGTGCTGCTGCTTCAGGCCAGCGGCAGCGCGCCCTGGGCGATCGCCATCGGCATCGCCCATGCGGTCGCGGTCGCGGTGCGCCTGGGCTGGTTCACCGTCCACGGGCTGGATGGCGGCCGGTTCCACGGCGTGCCGATGACCTGGAACCTGCCGGTGGTGGCGATCATCCATCTGGCCACCGGCGGTGCAGCACCGCTGTTTCCGGTCGCGCTGGCAGCCGCCCTGGCGATCCTGGCCGTGCTGCATCTGGCGCCGGTCAGGGTGCCGCCGATCGGCGGGGTGATGTATCTGGTCGTCACGGCCTTCGTTGCCGCCACGACCGTGTTTCTGATCGGCTGATCCGCGGAGAGGCGCATTCATGACCACGATCTATGGCATCATCGGCCCCTCGGATGCCGGGGAGATGGCGGCGATGGCCGGCCGGCTGGCCCATCATGGCGCCCCCGGCCCGGTCTGGAGCCCGGCGCCGGATGTCCGCTTCGGCCGGGTCGGCCCAGGTGCCGCACCGGCACTCGATGGCGACCGCGTGCTGTTTGCCGGCCATATCGTCGGCGGTGGCGGCACCGCCGGCCAGCCCGATGGCATCACGCCCGAAGCGCTGCTGATCCAGGCGCTTTCCCTGAACGGACCCGACGCGCTGGCCGGCATCGATGGCGGCTTCGCGGTGGCGCTGGTCGACCCGTCCGGCCGATGGCTTCATCTCGCCCGCGATCCATACGGGCTGGAACCGCTGTCGTTCGCGCGGCTGGGGCGTGGCGGCATCGCCTTCGCGGGCGAATATAAGGCCCTGCTCGCTCTCGACGACGTGATCGCGCGGCCCGATCCGGATGCCATCACCCATTTCCTGCACACCGGCTATTGCCGGCCGGATGAATGCTTTCTGGCCGATATCCGGCCGATCCCGCCCGGGCACGGCATCACGTTCGGGCTCGACCGACCTGCCCCTGCCGATCGGCGCCGGTTCGCCCTGCCCGGCCCCTGCACCAGCACCCGCCCGCCCGAAGCGCATGCCGCCGGGCTGGAGGCAGCACTCACCGATGCCGTGCGCCGCCGCCTGCCGCCCGCCGGGTCACCCCCCACCGGGCCGATCGGGGTCTCGTTGAGCGGCGGGGTCGACAGCGCCTTCATGCTGGCGGCAATCCGGGCCTGCCGGCCGGACGCGGACATCCACAGCTTCACGGTCGGCCATGGCGAGGACGACCCTGAAATCGAGGGCGCCCGCCTGGCCGCCGCCCATATGGAGACCCACCACCACGAGGTGATCCTGTCGCCGCGCGATCTGGCGGCGATCCTTCCCGACGCCATCGCCCATGTCGAGGATCCGATCGGCAACGAGGAATACCCGTGTCTTTTCGCCATGGGCCGTGTGGCGGCGGAGCATGTCGACACGCTGTTCATCGGCAACGGCTCCGACACCCTGTTCGCCGGCATGCCAAGCCACCGCGTCGCCCATGCGGCCTTTGCCCGCCCCCGCCTGCGCCGGGGCCTGGAAGAGCTGATGACCGCCGAGCGGTCGGGCATCCCGCCCGCCAGCCGGGCCGGACGGCTGCTGCTGCATGCCCGTCACGGCGACCACCCGCCGGCGGCACCGCCACCGGTCAACGGCGCACGCCATGTGGTGCCGCCCGTGTCCTTCACGCCCGAGGCACCCGAGCCGCTGACCCGCATGCTTCATCGCAGCATCGCCGATTACGACGGCCGGATGGGCGCCCAGCACATGCTGTTCGCGGGCCCGGGCCTGTCGGTGCGCATGCCCTATTGGGACCGCGACGTCATCCGGGCGGCGATGGAGATGCCCGACGGGGTGAAGATCCACGATGGCCAGGGCAAGCATGTGCTGCGCTCTGCGGCCGCCCGCCGTCTGCTGCCGCCAGCCATCGCCTGGCGACGCAAGGGTATTCAGCAACTGCGCCATGACCGGGATTTCGCCGACATGCTGGACGGGCTGGCCTGCGACCTGCTGCATCCGCAGGCGCTCGATCATCGCGGCCTGTTCACCCGCGACCAGATCGACCGGTTGCAGGCCGCCCGGCGTGATGTCTATGCCAGCGCCGACGCCTATCGGTTGTGGTCGGTGATCGTGGTCGAGATCTGGGCGCGGCTGTTCGTCGATGCCCGGGGCGCGCGGCCGGCCCGTTGATCGGCCATCACGCCATCAATTCACCCCGCGCCCCTGCCCCGCCCAATGGGGTTCGCGCAGCACCCGCTTCAGGATCTTGCCGGCGGGGTTGCGGGGCAGGCGGTCGATGAAGGCCACGTCGCGGATCATCTTGAAGGCGGCGATGGTCTCGCGGGCATGGGCCATCACGGCGGCGCGGGTCAGCCCCGATCCGGGCCGCGCCACCACATAGGCCAGCGGCACCTCGCCCCAGCGCTTGTCGGGGATGCCGATCACCGCCACGTCGTCGATATCGGGATGGGCCGCCAGCACCCGTTCAATCTCGGCCGGATAGATGTTCTCACCGGCCGAGATGATCAGATCCTTGATCCGGTCGGTGATGTGCAGATAGCCATCGGCATCGACATGGCCGGCATCGCCGGTCAGGATCCAGCCATCCACCAGGGCGCGGGCGGTGGCCTCGGGCTGGTTCCAATAGCCCAGCATGCGTGTGGGGGTGTGAAAGGCGATCTCGCCGGTCTGGCCGGGCGGCAGCGGATTGCCCTGGGCGTCGATGATCTTCAGCCCCACCCCGCGCAGCGGCCGGCCGGCGGCGGTGCTGCCGGCGGCCGCAAGCGCCGCGTGTTCCGGCGCCGGCAGGAAGATCGCCATGTTGCTGGTTTCCGACAGGCCGTAATTCTGCGCGAAGCGGCAGCGGAACAGCGCCTGGGCCGCATCCAGAATCGGCCGGGGCATCGGCGATCCGCCATAGATCACCAGCCCCACCGACGAGACATCGGTGGTGGCCGCCGCCGGTTCCGACAGCATGAAGCGCAGCATCGCCGGCACGAAGGCGAGTTTGGTGGCGCGATGGCGGCCGATCGCTGTCAGCGCCGCCGCACCGGTGAAGGCCGGCAGCACGATGTTGGCGGCACCGTTGATCAACCCCTGGATCGCCCACCACAGCCCGCCGACATGGAAGCTGGGCAGGGCCAGCAGCGACACGTCGCCCGGCCGCCAGTCGATGAAATCATCGCCCGCGCGTTCGATCTCGCGCACCAGATCGATGAAGCCGCGATGGCACAGCACCACGCCCTTGGGCCGGCCGCTGGTGCCGCTGGTATAGACCTGGATCACGGGTGCGTCGGGGTCGGCTGCGTCCCGGCCGGGCGCGGCCGCGCCCTTCTCCAGCCAGTCTTCGAACCGTGTGGCGCCGCCCGTCCCCCCATCCGTATCGGCCGTGCCATCCATCACCACCAGCCCGCGCAGGGTTTGGCAGGTATCGGCGATATCGCGCGCCACACCGGCCATATCGGCGCTGACGAACAGCAGTTCGGCGCCGCTATCGGCCATGATATAGCGCAGATCGTCGGGCTCCAGCTTCCAGTTCACCGGAACGAACACCATGCCGGCCCGCGCGCAGCCGAACAGCAGGGCATAGGCGCGGTCGCTGTCCAACCCCAGAAAGCCCACCCGGGCGTGCCGGCCCAACCCCGATGCCACCAGCGCCGCCGCCACCCGGTCGGCGGTGGCGCGCAGATCCGGATAGGTCGTCACGCGGTCGCCGAAGATCAGCGCGGTGCCTTCATCATGCAGGTCTGGAATGTCGGCAAGCGTGCGCGTGGCGTCATAGAAGCTCAGCATCGGCGTCATCCGGCTTGGGTGTCGATCGCGGCAAGGATCAGGTCGCGCACCAGATCGGGCGCATCGGTGTGCAGGTTATGGCTGCCGGCAATGGTCAGACTGCGCGACCCTGGCAGGTTCAAATCCGGGTCCAGCAGCACCGGCGTACCGGCGAACCGGCTCTCGGCGCCGTGAATGCGGGTGCTGGGCACGCGCAAGCCGGCCAGCAGATCCAGATAGCCCTGGCAGGACAGGCCCGGATCGGCGCCAAGCGGGTTGCGCAACCGTGTATCCCAGATCCACGACACGCCACCGGCAACCGGCCGGGTCACCCGCCGGGCCAGCGCCAGCGCCAGCGCCGCATCCAGATGCGGATGGTTCAGCCCCAGCATCCGCGCGGCGGTGGCGATGTCGGGATAGACCGGATGGGCGGGCGCCTCGGTCAGATAGCGCAGGTCGGTCGCCAGCCGCTCCACCACCGGCCGGCCATCGCGCAGCGCCGGGGTCACCGGCTCCACCAGCACCAGATGCGCCAACCCGTCGGGCGCATGGGCGGCATACAGCGCCGCCGCCAGCGAGCCGATCGAATGACCGACCAGCACATAGGGCCGCCCCTCTCCTGACAGATCCACCACCTGGCGCACGACCCTGGCCAGATCGGCCACGAAATCGAACACCGTCGGCAGCACACCGGCGGGCGCATGGTCGCTGACCCCGTGGCCGCGCAGATCCGGGGCCACCACCTCATGGCCCGCCGCCGCCAGCCGGGCCGCGACCGGCCCCCAGATCGCGCCCTGATCCAGAATGCCATGCACGCAGATGATCAGCGGCGCCGGCGCGCGCGCGGCACCGGTCGCGGCCGCCCAGCGGCACAGGCCCAGGCGCGGGCCGCCACCATCGATCACCGCGCCCTCGATCATCCCGGCCTCGATCATCCCGGCCTCCATCGCCCGGCCGCTGTCGCCATCATCATCGGATGACCGGTTATCCGAGCCCGCCGGCACTGCCGCCACCGCCGCCTCGCCGGTCAGCCCCAGCACCGCGCCGGCCAGATGCCGGCCCAGCGCCTGAAGGGTCGGGTGGTCGAACAGCAGGGTCGGGTTCAGCGTGCAGCGCAAGCCGGCCTCGATCCGGTTCTTCAGCTCCACCGCCATCAGCGAGTCGATGCCCAGCTTCAGCAGGGGCTGATCCAGGCCGATATCGTCGGGTGCCGGCAGCCCGACCACGATGGCCACCTCAGCGCGCAGGGCGGCGATCAGCAGCCGCTCACGATCGGCGGGCGCCGCCGCCTTCAGCCGGTCGAACAGCGCGCCGGTCGCGGCGCCGCCCGATGCAACCGCCTGACGGTCGACAAGGGCGAAGGTGGCGCCGGCGGCGGCGGATGGCAGGCCGCGCCGGAACCGGGGCCAGTTGATATCGGCCACCATCGCCACCGGCAGATCCGCTGTCAGCAGATGGCTGAAGACATCCAGATTATGGGCGGCCGGCATCCGGCCCAGCCCCAGCGCCGCGAAACGCGCGTGGTTGGCGGCCTGCGTGCGCGCGGCCATGCCGCCATCGGTGGCGCCGTCGGTGGCGCCCTTATCGGCGTCCCATGGTCCCCAGTTGATGCAGGTGACCGGCAGCCCCTGTGCCTGACGCAGCCGCGCCAGCGCATCCATGGCGGCATTGGCGGCGGCATAATTGGCCTGCCCCGGCGCGCCGGTCACCGATGCGATCGACGAGAACAGCACGAAGACATCCAGCGCCGGCCCGCCGGCCGCCGCCCATGCCTCGGATGCCCGATGCAGGGTCCAGGCTCCATCCACCTTCGGCGCCAGAACACGGGCGAACCGGTCCATGTCCTGACGGGTGATCACGCCATCATCCAGCACGCCGGCCGCATGGATGATGCCGCCGGGTGGCGCCAGCTCGCGCCCCATCCGCGCCAGAACCGCATCGACGGCCGCGCGGTCGGTCACATCCAGCGGCCACACCCGGATATCGGCGCCGGTATCGGCGAAGCGCGCGATCAGGGCCGCCGCCGCGTCGTCGTCGGCATGACGCCCGGCCAGCACCACATGGCGGGCGCCGTCCTCCACCAGCCGCCGGGCGATGGCGCGCCCCAGCGACCCCAACCCGCCGGTGACCAGATAGCTGCGATCGGCGCGGATCGGCCCGGCGCCACCGGCAGCGGCCTCAGCGTCAGCGTCGGGCATGGTCAGCACCACCTTGCCGATATTGCGCGCCTGGGCCAGATGGCGGAACGCGGCCTCGGCGCGGGTGATCGGAAAGCCGCGCACCGGCAGCGGCCGCAGATGGCCGGCCTCCAGCCCGCGCACCACATCGCCCAGCAATTCGGCCTGAAGCCCGCCACCGGTCTCGTCGATCTCGCCCAGATCGAAGGCCGCGTAACTGATATCGGGGCGATAGGCCGCCATCCGCTCGGCGCTCCAGATGCCGATCTTGCCGATTTCGATGAAACGGCCGCCCGGCGCCAGCACGTCGGCGCTCTTCTCGATCACCGCGCCGGTCAGGCTGTTGATCACGATGTCGACGCCGCGGCCCTCGGTCACCGCCATGATCTCGTCGGCGAAATCCAGCGTGCGGGAATGCATCACATGGGCGACACCCTGCGCCTTCAGCACCGGCCATTTCGCCGGGCTGGCGGTGCCATAGACGATGGCGCCGGCGCGCCGGGCAATCTGGATCGCCGCCTGCCCCACGCCACCCGCACAGGCATGGATCAGCACCCGGTCGCCGGGGCGGATGCCGGCCAGCCGCTCAAGGCTGTAGATCGCGGTCATGAACACGGTGGGCAAGGCTGCGGCCTCGGCGAAGCTCAATTCCCCCGACATGCGATGGCCCGCCGGCATGCGGTGGACCAGCCGCCGGTCGACGGTCACGTGGCTGGCCATCGCCGAGGGCGCCATGGCGAAGACGGCATCGCCCACCGCCAGCCCGCGCACCGCCGCGCCCAGCCGCACCACCCGGCCGGCGCATTCGAAACCCAGCGGCTGATCGGGCGCGGTCATGATCCCGGCGGCCTCGCTGAACGCGGTCAGCATGCCCAGGGCATAGAGCACGTCCTTGAAGTTGACCGCGGCCGCCCGAACCTCGATTTCCACCGCGTCATCGGCCGGCGCCACGCGGGCCGCCGGCAGCAGCCGCAGCCGGTCGAAGGCGCCATAGCCGGTCGCGCGCAGCCGGAAGCCCTGATCGGCGCCCACCGGCGGCAGGGTCAGGGCCGGCCGGCCCTGCAACGACACGGCCCGGCTCAACCGCGCCACATGGCGCTGCCCCTGGCGCCAGGCCAGTTGCGGTTCGGTCGCCGGCGCCAGCAGATCGGCCAGAATCCCCGCAACCAGATCGTCGTCCAGCCGGGTTTCATGGGGCGGCAGGTCGATGCAGGTGCAGTCCAGCGCCGGATGTTCCAGCGCGATGCTGCGCCCGAAGCCCCACAACATCGCCTGCATCATCCCGGCCGGGCCGCTATCGGCGACCATCTGGCTGCCGGCGGTGATCAGCCACAGCCGCGGCAGGCGCCGGTCGGGCATCGCCGCCAGCGCCTTCACCAGCCCCAGCGTGCTGCCGCAGATCAACCGCGCCGCCGCCGCGCGCGCGGCCGGATCGTCGCTGTCGGTCACGTCCAGCGCCCACAGGTGCAGGATGCCGGCCAGCGCCATGCCCTCGGCGTCGATCCGCCCGGCGATCAGCCGCATCCAGGCCGCCGGGTCATCCACCGCACCCGCCAGATCATCCGGGCCGATCACCACCACCCGCCGACCACCGGCCGCCAGCGCCGCCGCCAGCCGGGCACCGGCGCCGCCCCGGTCGGCCAGCACCAGCCAGCCGCCATCGCCGGCAGCCGGATCGGGGGCCGTCGGATCGGCGGCTGGCTGCGGTTCCGGGTGCGGCTGCGGCACCCAGCCCGGCACATAGACCTTGTCCTTCCAGCCGGCGGTGACGAAGGCCAGGGCGCGCCGGTCGACCGGCACCGCCTGAAGCCCGTCCACCACCACCACCACCCGGCCATCCGGGTCGATCAGCCGCAGATCGGCAACCGCGCGCGGGTCGCCATCCTGGCGCCGGGGGCGCAGCACGGCATGGCTCCACACCATGGCCGGCACGGCGTGCAGCACGCGGACGGCCTCGATCCCCACCGGCAGCCAGGCGGGGCCCATGCCCAGATCGGCGAAGACCGCGCCAAGTGCCTGGAAGCAGCCATCCAGCAGCGCCGGATGCACGACATGGCCGGCCATGGCCGCCGGATCGACCGCCACCTCGGCCAGACTTTCAAGCACCGGCGGTTCCGGGTCCGCCGCGTCCGACATCCGGAACACCTGCCGCACACTGCGGAAGGCCGGGCCGTATTGCAGCCCCATCGCCGCATAGCGGCCATAGAAATCATCGGCGGTCATCGCGTGGCCACCGGCCGCGAAGCGCCGGCGCAGGCCCGCCAGATCAACGGGCTGTGGCGCGTCCTGGTTATGATCCCCGGTCACGATATCGCCGGCGGCATGCAGCGCCCAGGCGGCATCCGCCTCAGCGCCGCCATCGGTCGCGGCGGTGCTGAAGATCCGGAAACCGCTGCCACCGCCATCATCGCGGGCGCCGATCACGGTCTGCACGACCTGCGGCCGATCGGCGGCCAGCACCATCGCCGCCTGGATCGACAGATTGCGCAGGGCCGGCCGCCCCCTGCCCCCCGATGCCGCGCCGCCCGCCGCCGAGCCGCCCGCCGCCAGGGCCATGTCCACATAAGCGGCCCCCGGCACCACCACCCGGTCATACACCCGGTGATCGGCCAGCAGCCGCGACCGTCCGGTCGACAGCACCGCCTGATACAGCCGGTCGCCGGCCGGCTGGGCGGCATTGATCAGGGGCTGGCCCAGCAAGGGATGATGGCCGGTCTCACCGTCGCGGGCGGCGGCGGCCGCGATCACACCGCCGCCGGCCTTGGGCTCGGGCAGCCAGTACCGGTTGCGCTGGAAGGGATAGACCGGCAGCGCCAGACGCCGGGGCAGCGGCTGATCCAGCCGGCCGGCGCGGCGCCAGTCCAGCGCCACGCCGCCCAGATGCAGCCGGGCCAGCGCGTCGAGCATCCGCAACCAGTCGTCACCATCGGCGGCAAGGCTCGCCACGGTCAGCGGCGGTGCTGGCGTATCGAGGCAGGCGCGGGCAAGCCCGGTCAGCGTCGCGCGCGGACCGATTTCAAGCCACGCACCCACCCCATGCCCGGCCATGCAGGCCACGGCATCCATGAACCGCACCGGCGCCAGCACATGGCGCACCCAGTATTCCGGATCGCGGATCTCGTCGCCGGCCACCCGTCCGGTCAGGCCCGAGACGATGCCGATCGACGGCCGGGCATAGGTCACGCTGCGGGCGACCGCGCGGAAATCATCCAGCATCGGTCGCATCAGCGGCGAATGAAAGGCGTGGGAGACGTCGAGCAGGCCGCGATCGGCGACGCCATAATCGGCCTTCATCCGCGCACACACCGCCAGCACGGCATCGCGTGCGCCGGATATCACCGTCTGATCGGGGGCGTTGATGCCGGCGATCGCCACCACATCGCCCATCCGCTCAACGATCGCCGCCACCGCCGGCGCCACCTGTGCTGCACCCGCCGGCACCACCGCCATGGCGCCGCCGTCCGGCAGAGCCTGCATCAGCCGGCCGCGCGCCGCGATCAGCCGCAGGCCGTCATCCAGGCTGAACACCCCGGCGATACAGGCGGCGGCAAATTCACCCACGCTATGCCCGGCCACGAAGGCCGGCCGCAGCCCCCAGGACAGCCACAGCCGCGCCAGCGCATATTCCAGCGCGAACAGCGCCGGCTGGGTGAAGCCGGTCTCGGACAGGCGATGGCCAGGATCGCCCCACAGCAGATCGCGCAGATCGGCGCCGATCAGCGGTGCCAGGATCGCCGCCGCCCGGTCGATCGCGGCGCGGAACACCGGATGCAGGTCATAGAGCCGCCGGCCCATGCCCGGATATTGCGCGCCCTGGCCCGAGAACAGCAGCCCCAGGCGCGGCGCCGATGCCGGCGCCTGCCCGCGCCGGCCGGCCGCGCCACCATCCGCCGCCCGTTCCAATGCCATGGCCAATCCGGCCATATCGGTCGCGGTCACCGCCAGCCGGTGGGGCAGATGGTCGCGACCGGTGGCGAGTGTCGCACTCAAGGCATCCAGCGGCAGATCGGGATGGGCGCGCAGATGGGCCGCATGGCGCGCGGCAAGCGCGGTGAGCGCCGCATCGCCGCGCGCCGACAGCAGGACCAGATGCGCCGGCTGCGCGGGCGCCGCCTCACCGGTCTTCTCGGGCGTCACCGCCTCCGGCGCCTCGACGATCAGATGGGCATTGGTGCCGCTGAAGCCGAAGCCGCTGATACCGGCGATCCGTGGACCCCGGGGCCAGGGCATGGGCTCGCGCACCACGTTGAACGGCAGCGCCGCCCAGGGGATATGCGGGCTCAGATCGCCAAGCTGCGGATAGCCGGGGATGATGCCGTGGTTCAGCGACAGCACCAGCTTGATCAGCCCGGCCATGCCGGCCGCGACCTCCAGATGCCCGACCAGGGTCTTCACCGATCCCAGATACAGGGGCCGGTCGGCCGAATGGCTTTGGCCGAAGACCTGGCCCAGCGCGCCCACCTCGATCGGGTCGCCCAGCGCCGTGCCGGTGCCATGGGCCTCGATATAGCCGATCTGGTCGGGTGCCAGGCCGGCATTGGCCAGGGCCTGACGGATCAGCGCCACCTGTGACGGGCCGTTGGGCACCGTCAACCCGCCGCTCGCCCCATCCTGATTGACGGCGCTGCCCCGGATCACCGCCCACACCCGGTCGCCATCGGCGCGGGCGCGGCTCAAGGTCTTCAGCACCAGCACCGCCGCCCCTTCAGAGCGGACATAGCCATTGGCGCGGGCATCGAAGGTCTGGCAGCGGCCATCGGGCGACATCATATGCGCCTTGGAAAAGGCGATGGTCGGCTCGGGCGCCAGAACCAGATTGGCGCTGGCAGCCAGCGCCGCGTCGCATTCGCCGCGCCGCAGACTGTCGGCCGCGCAATGCACCGCCACCAGCGCCGACGAACAGGCGGTGTCGATCGACATGCACGGGCCGGTCAACCCGAAGCTATAGGCGATGCGCCCGGCGGCGACGCTCGGCACATTGCCGGTGCCCCAATAGGCGTTGAGGTTATCGGCATCCGCCGCCGCCATCCGGCCGTAATCGGAGGCGCAGATGCCGACGAACACCCCCGCCGGCGTGCCCTGAAGGCTGTCGGGGGCGATGGCCGCATGTTCCAGCGCGTGCCACGACAGTTCCAGCAGCAGCCGCTGCTGCGGGTCCATCAACGCCGCCTCACGCGGTGCAATGTTGAAGAACCCGGCATCGAACCGGTCGACCCCGCTGATGAACCCGCCACGCCGGGTCGACATCCGCCCCGGCCGGTCGGGATCGGGATCATACAGCGCGTCGATGTCCCAACGCTCGGGCGGCACCTCCACCACCGCGTCGCGACCTTGCGACAGCAGCGACCAGAACCCGTCCAGCCCGCCGCCGTCGCCATCGTCGCCGGCCACCCCCGGCATCCGGCAGGCCATGCCGACGATCGCCACCGGCTCGGCCAGGGCATCCGCCGGCGCCCTGGCCCCGCGCAGCGCCGCCACCTCGGCTTCAAGGTGCTGGATGACCCTGAAGGCCTTGTTGAGCTGATCGGATCCCTGCATCATCTGGCGGCGCTCCCGGTCGTCTGGTGTCTGGTGGTCAGAGGTCGTATTTCTCTAGCATCCGGCGCAGCGCCGCGCCGGGATCGTCACCGGCCGCATCGGCATCGGACGCGGCATCGGACGCGGTGTCGGGCGCGGCGTCGGGCGCGGCCTCGGGCGCGGCCTCGGCCAGCCCCACCGCATCGATGATGAAACCGGCCAGCCGGTCGGGGGTGGGGTAGTCGAACATCAGCGTGGTCTGAAGCGGATGGCCCAGCGCCTCTTCCAGATCCTCCTTCATCTCCAGCGCGCGCCGGCTGTCGATGCCCAGATCCTTGAACCGGTCATCGGGGCCGATCGCGGCATCATCCTCCAGCGCCAGCGCATCGCGCAGCCGCGCCATGATGTCGTCGACCAGCATCAACCGCCGGATCGCCGGCGGCGCCTCGGCAAGCCGCACCCGCAAAGCGCCGTTTTCCGCACCCGACCAGGTCATGACAGCGTGGTCTCCATCTGCTGCGCGGCCGGCTCTCGGGCTGGGATCGCCTCGGCCACCTGATTCTCGATGATCTTGGCCAGCAGGTTCAGCCAGCCATGGACGACATCGGCCGCGAACAGCCCGGTGTCGTAATCCAGCTCGATCCGCAGGCCATCGGGCAGCGGGAACAGGTTGATCATCAGATCGCATTCGATCCGCCCGTTCACCGGCGCCACCAGTTCGGGCACCGCCCCGCCGAATGACGGCATCCCGGTCAGCGGCTCGACATTGAAGGTGATGTCGACCGGGGTTTCGCGGCCGGCCACCGCCGCCGATCCGGCAGCGGCGGCCCGTGCCTGATAGGCATCGCAGATGTCGTGATACGCATAGCGGGCATGGTTGAACAGGCGGCTGGTCGCCTCGCGGGTGGCGGCCAGCGCCGCCGCGAAATCGCCCGCCTCGGCCGGCAGCAATGGCAGCAGGTTCACGCAATTGCCCACCAGCCCGCGCAGCCGGCTGGTGCGGTTGGCGACCGGCAGGCCGATCACCGGCAGCCGGTTGCGCGATACCCGGTTCAGAAACAACTGGGTGCAGGCCAGCAGCCAGGTGAAGCTGGTGGTGCCGGCGGCGCGGGCGGCATCGCCCACCCCGCGGCTGACCTCACCCGTCAGCGTCAACCGGGCGCGGGCTCCCGGCCGCGCGCCGATGCGGCCCTGGCGGAACCGCCCGCCGTCATTGCCGGGCGGGGTGGCGGCTGCCACCTGATGCGCGATCAGCGCCTCGATCGCCGGCCCCCAGAACGCCTTGTCGGCCAGATGGCGTTCGCTGGCCCGATAGTCGTGCTCATGGGCGATCCAGTCGCCATAGGCCAGCGCCGGCGCCGGGGTGTCGCCGGTCATGGCGGCCGCGATATTGCCCAGCAGCACGCTCAGGCTCCAGCCATCGGCCACCAGATGATGCAGGGTGATGCCAAGCAGGGCGGCGCCATCCTCGAACACATCGATCCGCAGCCGCAGGGTCTCGCCGCGCGCCAGATCCAGCGGCGTCATCTGCTCGGCGGCCATCATCCGCTCCACCCGATCGGGCGAGGCCGGCCCCGCCTGATCGGCCACCACCACCACCAGCCGTTCAGGATCGGCCGGCGCCTGGGCGCCGAGGTCGAGATCGGGCACCAGCGACAGGGCGTCATGGCGGCGGATCTCATCGGTCACGGCCCGCGCCAGCCGTGCCGGATCGATGCCGGCCTCGAACAGAAAGCCGAAGCTGATATTGCAGGCGGCCCGGCCATCGGGCCCCGACCGGTCCAGCCGATAGAAACGCTGCTGGGCATCGGAGAGCGGCAGGCGGTCGTCCACCACCGCCAGGGCATCGCGACTGGGGGCAGTGGGGCGGGCGGCAGTTGAACCGGCGGCGGCCGGCAGCGCCGGCATCAACCCCAGCGGCACCAGTTCGGCGCAGGTGGCGCGCACGACATCCACCAGCCGGTCAAGATCCGCCTGGGCATGGGCGGTCGACAGGAAGCAGTTGCGGCCTTCCCAGATATAGATGCCATTGGCCAGCAACTGATAGAAGAACAGGTCCAGATTGCCCTTCGACGCGAAGCGGAACAGCGAACTGAACTGTTCGATCGTCACATCGGCGCCGGTCTCGCGGAACACCTGGGTCAGCCGGGCGGCCAGCGTCTCGGTGGTGGCGTTCAGGCGGTCGTGCAGGCTGCCGTCATCGACGGCCAGATGTTCCAGCACCGCCAGCGATGCCGCCATGGTCAGCGGATGCTTGGAGAATGTCCCGGCAAAGAAGATCGTCGATCCGGCCGGATAGCTGGCATCGCCATATTGCCACCAGCCGCCGTCGATGCCGTCGAGGCAGGCGGCACTGCCGGCCACCACGCCGATCGGCATGCCGCCGCCCACCACCTTGCCATAGGTGCAGATATCGGCGCGCACCCCGAAATAGTCCTGGGCGCCGCCACGGGCGCAGCGGAAGCCCGATATCACCTCGTCGAAGATCAGCACGATGTCGCGAGCGGCGGTGATCGCGCGCAATTCCGCCAGGAACGCGGCCGGCCGCATCGCCGGCGCCCGGCTCTGCACCGGCTCCACCAGCACCGCCGCGATCCGGGCATGGTTGTCCTCGATATGGCGCAGCGCCGCGGGGTCGCCGTAATCCAGCACCACGGTGTCGGCGACCATCGATGGCGGCGTGCCCAGGCTGGCCGGCCGGGTCTGCCCGCCGGCGGCACTGCGGGCCAGGAAGCCATCGAAACTGCCATGATAGGAATTGCGGAAGATAACGACCTGCTCACGGCCCGGCGCGGCCTGCCCCGCCTTCAGCCGCGCCAGCCGCAAGGCGGTCATCGTGGCCTCGGTGCCGGAATTGCAGAACACCACCCGGTCATGGCCGGTCAGCTCGGCGATCAATTCGGCCACCCGCCCGGCCATGGGCGATTGCGGCCCGATCGCCATGCCCCGGTCGATCTGCGCGCGCACGCGGCTGGTGATGAATTCGGGCGCATGGCCGAACAGATGCACGCCGAAGCCCATGGTGAAATCGACATAGCGGTTGCCGTCGATATCCACCAGATGCGCGCCCTCGGCGGTTTCAGCCAGCACGGGATAGACCATGTCCTTCAGCAGTGGCCGGAACCCGGCCGATACCCGGTTGTCGGCCAGAACCCGGCGGTATTGCTGCGCCATCGCCTTCGATCCGCCGGTGCGCGCATTATGCGTGCGGGCCAGCGCCGTGATATGGGCCAGCTTGCGCGGATCCTCGTCGCGGCCGTCACGATCCAGCTTCACCGCGAAGGCGCTGAACCGGTCGCCTTCGCCGGCAGGCGTGGCCGGCGCGGTGGCAACCGGTGTGGGGGTGGCCAACACCGGGGGCGTCGCTGCCACGGGCGGCACCACCGCCGGCTGCCCGGCCAGCAGCCGCAACTGCCGCTCCATCAGATCGAGCTGGCGGCGGACGATGTCTTCGACCACCCCCGCCTCTGCCGACACAGCCCCCGCCAGTGCCGGTGCGGGCGCCATCTCTGGTGCGGGCGCCGGCGCCTCGACAGCCTCGCGCCCCGGAACCTTCTGCCCCGGAACCTCCGGCCCCAGAACCATCTGCCATTGACCATGGCTGTGGATGTAATCCGCCACCCTGGCAATGGTGTTGACGGACTCATAGATCTCGCCGATCGGCAGCGACACCCGATAGCACTGGTTGATGTCCTGAAGCGCCTCGGCCAGCATCAGCGAATCCGCGCCCATATCCACGAACAGCACATCCGGATCGATGCTGGCCGGCGGCTGGTCCAGGCTGTGGGCCAGTTCCCGAACGATATGGTCGATGATGGCCGAAACCGCGCCCGGCCTCTGATTGTCAGCCATGACGGCCGCCCTCCCGCTGCATGCTGGTCTGGTGTTTCAGGGTTTCGATCAGGCTCAACTGGTCGCGCATCACATCCAGTTGGCGGGCGATGATCTCCCGCGCCGGTGGCATCGCCACCACATCAGGCACCCGTGGCATCGCCACCACATCAGGCGCCGGCGCCGGCACTGTCGCCTTGTCGGGCGGCGGATCATCGCGCTTAACCGACACGCCCCAGCATGGCCGGCACGCCAGATGGCGCGCCGGCAGCCGCACAGGCTGTGCACCCGCGAACAGCGGTGTGGTGTCCAGGCCGAGCCCGGCCTCGAACGCCCGCCCCAGGGCCCCCAGCAGCGCCATCACCCCATCCGTCCCGCGCTGTTGCAGGCTGATCGCGGCCACGCCGCCACGGTCGCGGGCAATCAGCGGCGCCAGCACCCGGTCGGGGCCGATCTCGATGAACAGGTCGATGCCCGCGCCGTCCAGGTCGTCGCCCGCCACCAGCCTGGCGATGCCGGGCGCGAACGCCACCGGCGCCAACATCTGCCGGCTCCAGTAATCCGACCCGGCCGTCAGCGCCGCCAGCGGCCGGCCGTCCAGGTTCGATATCACCGGAATGGCCGGGGCCGCCGGCCGGATGTCGCGGCTGGCCCGCGCCAGCCGCGCCGCCGCCGCGGCAAAGGCCGGGGAATGAAAGGCATGGCGGGTGCGCAAGGGCCGGCTGGCAATGCCACGGGCGGTCATCGCCGCCGCGAACCGCTCAACCGCCACAGCCGGCCCGCTGATCACACAGGACCGCGCGGCGTTGATCGCCGCCAGATGGCACGGCTCGCCACCGGCATCCGACGCGAGATAGCCGCGAACCGTGTCGGCATCGGCCGTGACGGCGAGCATGGTGCCCCCCGGTGTCGTTCCCTGTGCCGTTCCCTGCATGGCGGCGGCCCGCTCATGCACCAGCCGAACCGCCTGATCCAGGGCCAACATGCCACCAATGGTCTGCGCCACCAGCTCGCCCAGGCTGTGACCGATCAGGGCGGCCGGCACCACCCCCGCCGCCATCACCAGCCGCGCCAGCGCCTGCTCGTGGCAGAACAGCGCCAGTTGCGCCAGATGGGTATCGGCCACAAGCCGGTCGTCGCCATTGGCACCGCCATGCAGCAGGTCATCGGTGGTGAAGCCCGCCACGCCCCGGATCAGCGCCGCGCAATCGTAGAATGCCGCGCGGAACACCGGGTTGCGGGCATGAAGGTCGGCGCCCATGCCGGCATGCTGGCTGCCCTGCCCGGTGAACACCAAGGCCACGCGCGGCGGTGCGGCACCCGCCCGGCCGGCATCGGCCGCCATCACCCGCAAGCGGCGGACGGCGTCGCCCCGGTCGGTTGCGGCCACCGCCACCCGGTGGCGCAGGGCATCGCGATCCCGCGCCAGGGCATGGCCATAGGCGGCCAGCGGCGCGGTGCCATCCTCGATCGCCTGGGCCAGATGCTGCATATCGGCGGACAGCAGCCCGGCATCATGGCTGGACAGCATCAGCAGCGCCGGCCCGTCATCCACCGACGCGACACTGTCGTCGCCGGCCGGTGCGGCCTGAAGGATGACATGGGCATTCGACCCGCCGAAACCGAACGAGCTGATCCCGATACAGGCATCGGCACGGTCGATCGCCACGGCACTGGTCGTAATCGCCAGCCGGCCCCCCGCCCGCGCCACCACATCGTTGAACGGCGGCGGCACCGGATGCGGCGGGATCATGCCGTGTTCCAGCATCAGCATCGCCTTGATCAGCCCGCCCATGCCGGCCGCGGCCTCCATATGGCCCAGATTGGCCTTGGCCGATCCGACATGGCAGGGCGCCGCCGCACCATTGTCCCGCCCCTTGCCCTGGCCCTTGTCCGGGCCGAACACATCGGCCAGCGCCTTGAATTCGATGGCGTCGCCCAGGGTGGTGCCGGTGCCGTGGGCCTCCATATAGGCCATGTCGGCGGGGGTGACGCCGGCGCGCGCCATGGCGCGGCGGATCACCTGCACCTGGGCCAGCCCGTTGGGGGCGGTGATGCCGTTGCTGCGCCCATCCTGATTGGCGGCCGATGCCCGGATCAGCGCGCGGGCCCGGCCATGGCCGCCGCAGGCCGCAAGCCGGTCGGGATGCGCCAGGATGACGACGCCCACGCCTTCGGCGCGGCCATAGCCATCGGCACCGGCGCCGAAGCTGTCGCAGCGCCCCGATGGCGACAGCATATTGGCCTGCGAGAAGGCCAGCGTCAGATCGGGCGACAGGATCAGGCTGACCCCGCCCACGATCGCCAGATCCAGATCATCCTGTGCCAGCGCCCCCAGCGCCACATGCAGCGCGGTCAGCGATGACGAACAGGCGGTGTCCACCGTCAGGCTGGGGCCTTTGAGATTGTAGTAATACGACAGCCGGTTGGCGAGCAGGCTGTGGGAATTGCCAAGGCCGTGATAGGCATCGATGCCGGGTTTGTCGCAGGCGCCCAGCAGCATGTAATCGGTGCTGCCGGCGCCGATGAACACGCCCACCGCCCGGCCGCGCAGGGCATCGCGGGTGATGCCCGCATCTTCCAGCGCATCATGCGCCACCATCATCAGCAACCGCTGCTGCGGGTCCAGCTTCGCCGCCTCGCGGGCCGAAATGCTGAAACAGGCCGGGTCGAAGCCGGCGATGTCGCGCAGATAGCCGCCGGTCAGCGTGGTGATGCGCGGCCCCAGCACCGGATCCGCCGCCGCCCGCCACAGGCTTTCGCGCCGGCGGTCGGGCGCGCCCGCCAACCGGTCGCCCGCCATCAGCCGCCGCCAATAGGCCGCCGGATCGTCGGCGCCGGGAAACCGGCAGGCCGCGCCGATGATGGCGGCGGTGCCGGCGGACGGGCGGGTGTCAGAAACGGGGCTGGCGGGCATGATGGCGGGCGCTTCCGGTGCGGGGGGTATGCGGCGATCAGGCGGCGCGGCGCATCTCGCGGCCACGGGCCAGCAGGCTGTCGAACAGCCCGGCCCAGATGTCGAGCAGCCCGGCGGTGAAGTGCTCGATCTCGTCGTAACGCGCCGGGGTCAGCGCCTGGCGGACCACGTACCAGCTATCCTCGGAATGGTCGTCATCGACGAAATGACCCTCGTCATCCTCGACATGCACCGAGTGATAGCCATTGGGCACGTTCAGCGCCGGGCAGACCTTCAGGCTGTTCATCGCCCAGGGGCTGTAATAGGGCATGAACACGGTCTCGATCCCGGCCAGCAGCACCGCCAGCTTCAGGTGGTCATCCTGGTTCTCGTCCATGGTCCGGCGGGTCGCCGCGGCCTCGGGCGATGGCTGGTGGCCGCGCCAGTCGGCCTCGGTCAGCCCCAGCGTGGTCATGGCATCGGCCAGCCGCCAGTAATGCGCCAGCGACGGATGGCCGACGAAATCGCCGGTGCCCTTGGCATCGGGCTGGAAGCCCAGTTCTTCCAGCACGTTCAACTGCACCAGGAAACGCGCCGCAAGCTTGGCCTTGTAGCCGTGGGTGGGCTCAAGCTGCGAGGTGGTCTGCATCAGCCGCAGCAGGCTTTCGGTGAACACCTCAAGGAAGGCCGCGCGCACTTCCATATGCACCAGCCGGATGCCGTCCATGGTGAATTCACCGGCCTTCCAGGCATCGAGGATCGGGTGATTGTGCAGGCGATGGGCCTGCATGGTCTGCACCAGCCGGCGGGTGAAGGCCTCGTTCTGCGCCCACAGCGCCGGATCGACCGTGTCCTTGATCAACTGGCGGGAGCTGTGGCGCGGGTCGGTGGTCAGGTCGGACATGATTGCCTCCCGGTTTTTTGTGGCACGATGTGTTTGATGGTCTATGGAGCGGGTGTGCTCGATCAGGCAGCACGGACCCGCGCGTTCAGGCCGTGCGCATCCGGCCGCGGGCGCGGCGCTCGGCCAGTTGCGTGCCCCAGCCCTTGCCCTGAAGCTCGGCCGGCATCTTGCCCGCAAGCTCGGCGTGATAGGCCGGAAGCTGGCTCCAATGCAGGGCCTGGCGGAAATGATGGGCGGCGTGATAGCCGGCATTCCAGGTCAGCCAGTTATAGAACCGGCCGGTATTGGTGCGTGACCCGGTATAATCGTCGCCCATCGGCAGCCCGCTGTGATGGGCATAGGCCGCATATTTCAGCATGTAGATCATCATCAGCATCGGCACGATGAACACGATCAGCGACGCCACCGGGTCATAGATCGTCACCGCCGCCAGCAGCACCGCGCACAGCGCCGTATAGACGATGAAGTTGCGCCGCAGCGCCTTCTTGCCCCGGCTGAGCGGAATGCAGGACGGGTAGTGCCACAGCGCCGCCTTGATAGTGAACTCATGCGCGCCCATGGTCGACCCGTCGGGCCGCGTCCAGTTCAGCGTGTCGAGCTTGGGATTGAAGTAGTTGGCATGGTGGCCGACGATGTGGTTCAGCGTGCCCGAGAACGGCGTGGTGCCGGTCTGGAAGAACATCATGATTTCCAGCACGCGGTTCAGCGCCGGCGACACGAAGGTGAAGCTGTGGATGTGGTTGTGGTTATAGGCCACGATCGACAGCCGCGCCGGCAGCAGCAGCACCGAGGCCGCGATCATCCACCAGATATTGTCGACATAGGCATAGATCGCGAACAGGCCCGCGAACAACGCGACGATAAGCGCGGCCGGCCATATGTCGACCGGGTTGCGGAAAAGGGTCTTCAGCACGGCTGATCTCCTGGCGACAGGTCGGTTTCGGCATCAGTGTCGGCATCAATGTCGGGTGGCGGCGGCCTCATGACGGCCGTGGCGTCATCACTTCGCCGTGCACGAAGCCGGCGAGTTCCCGGATGCTGGGATAGTTCCAGAACACGGTCGGATCGAGATCGAGGTCGAAGCGCCGCGACAGATCGATGCTCAATTCCCCTGAATCGATCGACCCCAGCCCCAGCATGGCGAACTCGGTCTCGGGGCTGACGGCGCCGGGCTTCAGCCCGCAGCGACCGGCGATCCAGCGGGCGATGAAGGCCTCGACCTCGGTCAGACGACATGATGCGCCGGCGGGTGCTGCCATGGCGGGCGCCGGTATCTGCGGCTCGGGCACCTCGGATAGTGGCTCATCGGACATCGGCAGATCGGACATCGGCAGATCCGGCGCCAGCAGCGGATCGCAGGCGGTCTCGGGCATGGCGGCATGGCTGTGGCCAAGCCCGATGCGGTCGTCGGTCTGCCGGCCGAAATCGACCAGCGATGCCACATCCGCAAGCGGCGGCCCCGCGCCGTCAAGGCCTGCATCCAGCGCGCGCCGCGCCGCCGCCAGCCGGTCTTCGGCCCAGGCGGTGCCGGCATCGCTGTCTGCCGGTGCCGCATGCAGCACCAGTGCCGAGACATAGGCGCCCATGGCCAGCGCGCGGCCATGCAGCAGCCCGGCATCGCCATCGCCCGCGACATGGCCGATCCCCGGCCGGTCGATCACGCCATCGACATGGCGCGCCACGAAATCCTCTCCGGCCGATGCCGCCAGCCAGTCCCGCAGCCGCGCCGGGTTGCGGATCGCCGCCTGACCGATGAAGTGATGCAGGGTCTCGGTCGGCCCCTCGAAGATCCGGAAGATCCGGGCATCGCGGAACAACTGCGCCACCGGGTTGCTCTCGATATAGCCGCGCCCGCCGGCCATCTGCATGCATTGGTCGATGCTGGTCCACAACTGCTCGGTGGCGATGCATTTGCAGGCCGCCAGAATTTCGGGCAGCGGCTCACGGCCGGCATCGACCTCGGCTGCAACCCGCGCCACCAGCCGTTCGATCGCCACGATCGCGGTCATCGTGTCGCCCAGGATGCGGCGGGTCAGCGGGTTGTCGATCAGCCGGCCGGTTGATACCTCGCGCCGGTCGGCATAACGCCACATCAACTGGTAACAGCGCCGCGTGGCGCCCAGGCAGACCGCGGCAATGGTCAGCCGGCCATGACACATGGTGTCCTGCGCCACCGCCATGCCATGGCCGGGGCTGCCCAGCACCTGATCGACGGTGGCCGGCACATCCTCCAGGATCACGGTGTTCTGGATCATGCCGCGCATGCCCATGGTCAGCGCTTCCGGCCCCTGGCGCAGCCCGGCGGCATCTTCCGGGATCGCGAAGCCGGTGATGCCGGTCATCCGGCCGTCGCGGTCATGGGTTCTGGCGAACACGGTCAGCACCCCGGCCCAGGCGGCCGAGCCGCTCCAGTATTTGGTGCCGCTGATCCGATAGCTGCCATCCGGCATCTGGCGCGCCACCGCCTGGATGGCGGCCGGGTTCGATCCGGCGCCGGGTTCGGTCAAGGCGAAGGCGGCAAGCTGGCGGCCCTGGGCCAGATCGGCCAGAAACCGCGCGCGGGTGGCATCGGTCGCATGACGCAGGATCGGGCGGATGCCCAGCGCGTTGTTCAGCCCCACGAACAGGGCCAGCGTCAGGTCACGCGCGCCCAGCACCTCCAGCACCCGCAAGGTGCAACTGGTGGACAGCCCCAACCCGCCGGCCGATACCGGCGCCACCATGCCAAGCAGGCCGCGCCGGGCGAAATCCAGCACCACATAGGGCGGAATCGTGCGGCGTTCGTCGATCATCCGGCCGTTCACCCGGCGCGGCAGATAATCGTGCAGCCAGGCAATCAGATCGCGCGCGGTATCGGACAGCGCCAGCGGCGCCGGCATCGGCACCGGCATCGGTTCTGGCATCGGTTCTGGCGTCACCGCGCGCTCTGGCGCCGCATCGGCCGACCATTGCGCCAGCAGCGGCAGGTCGCCCGCAACCAGCCGCTGGCGGATCAGGCCACGCTGGATCTTGCCGCTGCTGGTCTTGGCGATCTCGCCCGGATTGACGAAACCCACGAAAGCCGGCGCGATGCCGTGCACATCCCAGACCGCGCGCCGGATGCGGCCGATCTGCTCCATCAGCGCCTCGGGCCCCAGCTTCGACCGGTTCAGCCCCTGGATCACCGCCAGCCGTTCGCCGGGCAGCGCGAAGGCGGCGCCGGCATGGCTGCGGAACAGATCGCCCAGGCCTTGAACCGTGTCCTCCACATCCTGCGGATAGTGGTTCACGCCATTGATGATGATCAGTTCCTTGATCCGGCCGGTGACGTAAAGCCTGCCATCGCGCACGAAGCCCAGATCGCCGGTGCGCATGAACGGCCCCTCACCGGTGTCGGTGGTATAGGCCTGGAAGGTCTCGGCGGTTTCCACCGGCCGGTTCCAATAGCCGCGGGCGATGCTGCGGCTTTTCAGCCAGATCTCACCCACCCGGCCGTCACCGGCCAGGGTCCAGCGGCCGGGATCGACGATCCGCAGCGCCTGATCGCGGAAACCGTGATGCACGCTCACCACCGGCGCCACCGTATCGGCGGCGCCATCCTGGCCAGCGGCCGGCGCCGCATCTTCCACCCGGCCGGCGCTCAACGCCGCGCGGTCGAGCTGCACCGCCTCGGGCGCATCGGGGCGCAGATGGCCGCCGGTCACATACAGCGTGGCCTCCGCCAGCCCGTAACAGGGAAAGAACGCCTCGCGCCGGAATCCGGCGCGCGCGAAGCGGCTGGCGAAACGGTCGAGGGTCGCGGTCCGGATCGGCTCGGAACCGTTGAACGCCGTGCGCCACGACGACAGGTCCAGCCCGTCGATCTCGGCATCGGTGATCTTGTCGGTGCACAGGTCGAAGGCGAAATTGGGCCCGCCCGAAATGGCGCCGCGATAGATCGATATCGCCCGCAGCCAGTTGGCCGGATTGCGCAGGAAGCTGAACGGCGACATCACCACCGCATGCGCGCCCACGGTCAGCGCCTGCAGGATCACGCCGATCAGGCCCATGTCGTGATAGAAAGGCAGCCAGCCGACATTGACCGCATGGCGGTCGTTGCCCATGCCCTGCGCCTGCTGGCGGGCGTTGTGGATGATGTTTTCATGCGACACCATCACGCCCTTGGGCGTGCCGGTCGAGCCGGAGGTGTATTGCAGAAACGCGATCGCCGACGGGTCGGGCGCGGTCAGCGACACCATGGCCGCCGATGCGGCCGACCCGCCGCCGCCCGACACCGATGGCCGCTCATCCATGAAAATCGGCATGCAGCGGTCGGCACCGGGCACGGCATCCAGGTCGCGGCCGAACCGCGCGGCCAGCGCCCGGGTCAGCAGCATCGCCGCCGGCTGGCAATTGCCGATCACCGCCCCAAGCTTGGCCCAGTCGCGCTTCGCCTGTGGCGGATACATCGGCACCGCCACCGCCCCCGCCGCCAGACAGGCCAGGAAGCCCAGCACGTAATCCGGCCCCGACGGCATCATGATCAGCACCCGCTGGCCCACCAGCCCGCGTGACGCCAGATCCGCCGCCAGTGCCGTCACCTCGCCGTGCAGGGCCGCGAAGGTCAGCCCGCCTTCCTGTTGGCCCCGCCCTTCCTGTTGGCCCCGACCTTCATGGCCATCCTGGTGCAGCTTGTCGCCCAGAAAGCTATAGGCCAGGGCATCGGGCGTGACATGGCGCCAGTGCGACAGCAGGTCGACGACCGTGCGGTGGGAAACAAGGTTGGAGATGTCGTTCATGACGATCCGTCCATTCCGTCTGCATGTCTTCCAGGTTGCACGAAACGATCTTTTACCCGCTTGACGGGAAGATCCGCGCACAGGCGGTCCCGGCCGGGGTCGACCGAGCGATCTCACGGGGTGCGGTCGTCGCAGCGGATGCAGCCATCACACCGGGTGCGACCATCACATCGGGTGACTGAGCCCGGCCCGCCGCGCGAGCCATAACACGTGACTAGATTTTGATATGTCTTGAGGGCCGGTGCGCCGTTCTAGGGCGCCGGGTCTCCGCTGCCGGGCGAGGATGATGCCATGGCTGGCGCTCCGCGGTTCTGCAACAGGGGGGGATGTTGGCCGCCGCACCGGGTGGGATGCGGTGCCCGCGATCGCAGGCAGGATTGCGAATGATCCACACTCAGCAATCTGCGATTGTGGACCGAATATACTGATCGGTGCCCGCAGCCGCAACGCTAATTACCCATGGGTCGATCTTTTTCCAGAAGGTCAGCAGATTCAACCTCTTAACAGATTATGAACGAAATGCGCGGATATCACATAACCTAACGGCGTTATTTCTTCATAACATACTCGTATAAGTACTATTATACCCGCAATACGGTTCTTTTCAGCGCTTTTCCAATCTGAAACTGTGCCGCGACTCGCCGCCATGTCGCGATTTGCAACGAAAGATTTGTGCGTATCAATCTTCTGAATTGAATTTTATCGCCGGGGCCGGCATCATTCTGGCGATCAATACGCGCATACGGTGATGATCAAGCCGCCATGCCGGCCAGGCCCGCCCGCCTTGGCGGCGCGCGCCATCAACCTGAACGGGAGGGTTCTTCATGTCGTCACGGGCAGCCCACGACCATCTCGCCACCATCTTCAAATCGGTGCCGATCGCCAGATCGATGGGCCTGACGCTCAGCTATGACGAAGACGGCAATGCCGTCATCTTCATGCCGCGCAATCCCGGCTTCGACCACGGCATGAAGGACACCCATGGCGGTGTGCTGGCGGCGATGCTCGATAGTGCCGGATGGTTCACAGTTGCCGCCCAATGCGCCAAGATGATCCTGACATCGGATCTGCATGTCCGCATGCTGCAGGGGGCCAAACAGCAGGATCTGACCGCGACCGCGCGGATCGTGCGCGCCGGCGCCAAGCTGGTGGTGGCGGAAATGCAGCTCACCTCGGCCGATGGCGAACTGGTCGCCACCGGCAGCGCGTCCTTCTCGGTGCTGGGCGATCTGCCGACCGGATAGGCCGGCCCCCGCCCCAACGAATGCTCACCCCTCGCGCAGATGGGCCGCCCACTCGGCCCGCGCCTTCAGCGCATCGCCATAGCGCCGGCCGATCTTCGCGATCCGTTCCGGCGCGAAATTCTGCTGGGCCAGGGCCATACCGCGGTCGAAGACCTCGCTGTAATGCCGGATCAGGCCGCTTCCGGCATCCAGCTCCAGGCAGGCGATGCCATCGAAACAGACCCGCGCACCCTGAGTTTCATGCGCAGCCTGACCCTCACACCCGGCCTGGGCCTCGGGTGCGGTCGAGGTATAGCTGAACCGATAGCGGGCATAGCCGCGTGTGCCGACCGCCACGGCGTCGTGAAACGTCCAGCGAAACGCCCGCCCGCCCTGATAGAAGCCGGCGAGCACCCGGGCAATGCCCTCGGGGCCTTCATGGGGGCCGAAGAAATAATCGTCATACACCCCGTCCGGGGTGAAGCAGGCGGCCAGGGCTGCCGCATCATCCGCCTCCACCGCCGCCGCGAACCGCGCCAGCACCTGTTCGATCGTCACCATGTCAGCCTCCCGAACCGCATTATCCCCGCCGCATGCCATCGCCGGCGGTGCCTTGCGGTCAGTATGGCCGGGGAGGCGGCAGAATGACCAGACGGGGATGTCGGTCAGGCAGAGCGGCGCCCGCCATCCGGCGCCCGGCGGCCCGCCGCGGCGGTCAGGGCACGGTCGAAGCTCTCGGCCAGGCACATGATCACCTGCAGCAGCGGTGCCGCGCCGATATCGTGACCTTCCGCCAGGGCTGCGGCATGCAGGCCGCGGGCAGCGGCGGCGGCGGCAAGACGTTCGGCCAGAACCGGATCGCCGGCCACCCGCCGCGCCAGCCGGTCGAGGGCCGCCAGATCACCCGGATGCGCCACGGAACCTGCCCGATCGGCCGCACCGGCGGTGACGGCTGCCGGGGCATGCAATGACATAGCCTGCGCGTTCATGGCACCAGATCCTCAAGGCACGTTGTCCTGGGGGCCGGCATGGCGCGTCGCCGAGTGTATCAGGCGGCCGGTCGGCGCACCCGGCGCCGCGTCTCAAAGATCAGGCCATGCGTCTCGATCGGCGGGCGTGATAGTATTGGCAGCCCGATCCTTCGCCCGCCGCGTCCCGGCTTTCCCATCCCGCCGCCACGGTGACCGTGCAGCGCTTCGGCCCGGTGGCACCCGACACGCCCGCCGGCGCCGACGTCTTCGATGCGCCCGACGTCTCCAATGCGACCGGCGCCTTCGACGGCTGGCGCTCGGCCCTGACCGGTGTGTTCGACGTCAGCCTTGAGCCGCGCGCCGCGCAGGATTTCCGGGCGCGCATCGTCGCCCATGATTTCGGGCAGGCGGTGATGGTCGACAGCCGCGCCGGCGCCCGGCGCTTCCGCCGCGACGGTCGCACCATCGCGCGTGGCGGCCTGGATCACATCATGATCCAGCTCTATCGCCAGGGCGGGTTCAGCGGCGAGGCCGAGGGCCGGGCGATGACGGTGACGCCGGCTTGCGTGAACCTGTTCGACATGTCACGGACCATGCAGTCCGATGCCGGTGCCTTCGATGCGCTGACCCTGATCGTGCCGCGCATGCTGCTGATGCCGCTGCTCGACCGGCCGGAGGATCTTCATAGGCTGGTGCTGGGCGCCGACAGCGCCGCCGGCCGCATCCTGGCCGGCCATATGGAAAGCCTGTGGGCGGAAGCCGCCCGCAGCGGTCAGCCGCCGGGTGCGGCACTGATCCAGGGCACCGCCGGCCTGATCGCCGGCTGTGTCGGCGATCCACCACCATATCGATGCCAATCTGGCCTCGCCCGAGCTGTCGCCCCAGCAGTTGATGCGGCAGTTTCACCTGTCGCGCCCCACGCTGTACCGGCTGTTCGAAGCCTCGGGCGGGGTGATGAACGAGATCCGCAACCGCCGGCTGCGGCGCTGCTTCGCCGATATCATCGACCCGGCCCATCAGCACCGACGGCTGGCCGATATCGCCTATGCCTGGGGGTTCAATGACGAGGCTGGCTTCAGCCGCGCCTTCCGCCGCGCCTTCGGCCTGTCGCCCCGCGATGCCCGGCGCGCGGCCAGTGACGGCCTGCCGGCCATCGGCGACGACGCATCCGGGATCGGGCCCGGCCCCCGCGATCAGGCCCTGGACCGCTGGATTCGCCACCTCAGGGCCCTCTGACCCCGCCTGTCGGATATTTTTGCTGCGAGTGCGAAGAGAAATGCATCAGGCTCCTGCAGCGCCACAAGCATTCGCTCGCGCTGGCCCTGGCAATCGGGCACACTGGGCCAAAGCACATCAAAATGACAACCGCAACCGGTGGGGCAGAATGACCAGATTTAAAAGTGGCGGTGCCGCAGATGCGGCGCTGATGACCGGCATGATGCAATTGTGGATGGAAGCGGGGTCGGTGATCGCGATGCGCACCACCATGAGCCTGCTGCAGACGGCACCCGATGGTGAAAACCTGCGGATGGTGACCGAAAAGCCCGCCGTCTTCCTGCGCGCACAGATTGCCGCCACCTCGGCGGCCGGTGCCTCGCTGATGCGCCACCCCTTCGATCCGGCAGCCGCCATGGTCGCCGCCGGCCGCGCCTGGACCGGCACGGTCTCGCGCAAGACCAGCGCCAATCGTCGGCGGCTGAACAAGCACATCGCCGGGGCCTGACCTCGTCCGAGAGTCGTCTATCGCCTGGGCATCTATCGCCTGGGCCGGCCACCGCCCGGGGTTGATCATCCCATGATCAACCCCGGTGACCGGAACCGCCCCTGCCCGCTCCCTGCCGGGTCGATGGCCATGGCGGCTGGGGCCGTGGGGGCTGGTCGTCAGCCATACCGCGCAACGCATCGGCGGCCCGGCCGCTGCCCGCCGCCGCCGCGCGACGCCACACGACCAGAGCCGTCGCGATATCGCCACGCTGATGGAAATGACGGCCGGCCTGATACATGTCATCGGCAGGCAAGGTCAGGATCGCGGCCAGATCGGGCGCCGCCACGGATGCGGGCCCCCTGCCCGCTTCAATCTCTGCCAGAATCTCATCGGCCAGCACGCCCTCGGCCACCGCGCCGGGCATCGGCAGCGGCATGTCCAGGCTCAGGGGCAGCGGCCCGGCCGGTTCGGCCGCGGCAGGCGGGCGCCGGTGGCTGAAGCCCAGCGCCACCAGACCGGCCAGCGCCACCGCACCCAGGCCCATCAGCGCCAGCGCCCGCGGGCTCCAGCCATCGACGGCACAGGAGACCGCACAGGAACGGTCCGGCTGCGCGTCGCGGCCAGGGCCGCCTGCCTCGGTCATACCGGCCATACCGATCATAGAGGGCTTACCGCTGGTCATACCGTCGGTCGGTTCGATCGTATCGATCATGCCTGCCGCGTCGGCACGCGGTGACGGATAAGGATTTGAGGGCGGCGTGTCGGCCATCGGATGGCTCCAGAGACTGGGACGCCGGGTCAGGGCGCATGGGAGATGCGGACATGTCCGCCCCCTGCTTGCCCGCCAACACGCGCCCCGGTCAGGATCGCTCTCCGGTCACAGCCCCACCGTGGCGGTGTCGCCATGGCCGGCCAGTTCCCGCGGCGGCGGGTCGCGAAACGGCTCGGGATCGCGATAGGGGGGCGGCATGTCGTCCGGATCCGGATCGGGAATGCTCTCAGGGTCGCGGATCGGCACCGGATCATGCAGCGGATCGGGATCCGGGTCTTCGACCGGCACCGGGTCGGGATCGCGTGGCGGCACCGGTGGCGCCTTGGGCGGGCCGGGCGGGCGCTCAGGTGTCCCCGGACCGCCGGGCGGCACCGGCGGTGGCGCGGGCGGATCGGCCGGGTCGCGTTCAGGCCCGGCCGATCGCCCGGCTCGGGCCCGCCCGCCGGCCTGTCCGTCATCTACGGCCTCACCGTCACAGGCGGGCGGCCGGACGCGGTTGCGGCATGCCTCTTCGGTCACGGGCTGCATCCTGAAGCTCCTCGTTGCGGCAGGGCGCTGCATCCAGAGCGGATCCGGATCTGGCCTCATCCAGATTATTTGCTGGCCTGATCCAGATTATTTGAACGTCAGGCGCCCGACGCTTGTCCAGCCCACCATATCCCGATGGCCGGTCACATCCAGTGGCATAAGAGTGGCCAGGATGAGGCAGACCGGCGCGCCGAGCTGGTTACGAGACAGCGCGCCTGCCGTCGCCATCCCCGCCGCCGCCGGGCCCGTGAACCTCCACGATCTCCGACACCGCGACCAGGTCTTCATCGGCCAGGAAGCAGCGCTGGCCCAGCCCGACCACCGGTCCCCGGCCGGGCAGCCCGCTGCCGATCCAGTCGGTGCGCCGGCCCAGCTTCGCCGCGTCGTCATCGATCTCGGCGGTGCCGGCATAGATGGTCGGCATGAACAGCGCCCCTTCGGGAAGCGCGCCGACCTCCAGCACCACCGGCCGCCAGATGGCATCGATGAACCGCCGCGGGCGCCGGAAATGCAGGCAGCGGACCTGTTCCATCGGCACCCATAGCAGCAGTCCGCCATCGGTCATGATCTCGAACACGCCCAGGCTGAGGTCGCAGGCATCCCGCAGATCGGTCACATCCTTGCCATCGATGGTCATCGCCACGCGCGGGCGCAGGCTGCGGGCCTCGGCCGCCAGGGTCGCCGCCTCGACCGTCGCACCCTCGGCCAGGGCCTCATGCATCTCGATGGTCTTCTCGACATGATCGGGCGGTGGCGACAGAAAGCCCGGCCGGACCCCGCCCGTCGCCAGAGACAGCCGCAATTGCTCGGCCTCGATCAACCGGATCAGTTCGGTGGCGGCCAACACCTCGGCGGCGGCATCGCCCGGGGCGTCCAGCACGGTCTCCAGATGGCGGCGGGCATCGCCGAAAGCACCGTCGACGATCAGCAATTCCGCCAGCAACAGCCGGGCGCCGACGTCGTCGGGGCGGCTCCAGACCCGATGGGCCTGGGCGCTCAATGCGGCACCCAGATGGCCGGCCTCGATCAGATTGATGGCGCCATGAACATCGACCTGCCGACGCTGGCCCCTCGGTCTCCCGTTATGGGTTGATGTCGCCATACAGGCCGTCCCTTGTTGTGGCTGCAACCACGGTGTCCCCTGTCGTCCGGACGCCCCGCAACGGCGCCGGCCGGTTAGATGCCCGGCAATACGGCTCAGAATGAGCTCGTCATCGGGAAGGGGGCCAGCCCTCAAACCGGCGAGACGCCATAGCGTTGCATCGACCTTACAACATCCGTCAGAGGATGCCACGCCTGACGCCGACGCCGGATCACAGCCTACCCGAATGCGCCGGCCCCGGCCGCCTCGCGGGCGAAGTCGGCAAAGTCCCGCGGCGGGCGGCCCGTCACCTGCAGAACCGTGTCGGTGACCCTGGCATTGCGGCCATCGAACAGGGTCGAGAACAGCGCCGCCATCAGATCCTGAAGCGGCGCCGGAACGCCGGCCTCGGCCAATCCGGCGAGGAAAACATCCAATGGTATTGTGGTATAGGCGATCGGCCGGCCGGTCGCCCGGGCGATCTCGGCCGTGGCATCGGCAAAGCTCAACAAGCGCGGGCCGGTCAGTTCATGAATGCGGCCGATATGGCGCTGCCGGCCGGAATCGACATCAGGGTCGACATCGGTCAATGCCCTGACCGCCACATCGGCGATGTCGCGGGCATCGATGAACGGCTCAGGCATATCGCCCACCGGCAGCGCCAGATGGCCGGCGGCGATGGCGTCCCGCATCAGGCTTTCAGTGAAATTCTGGTTGAACCAGCTTGCGCGGATCACCGTCCAGTCCGCCCCCGAAGCGGCCAGCGCCCGTTCCGCCGCTGCCGCCGCCGGCTCGCCCCGACCCGACAGCAGCACCAGCCGCCGCACCCCCTGATCCATTGCCAGCGCCGCGAAGGCCGCGATGTCATCCACGGCACCTGCCGCCACCAGATCCGGTGCATAGGCGATATAGGCCGCGCGACATCCGGCGAGGGCTGCCGCCCAGCCATCGCGGTCGGCCCAGTCGACGGCCGGGCTGGTGTTGCGCGTGGCGACGCGCACCGCCTGGCCGCGCGCCATCAATCCCGCCGCCACCCGCCGGCCGGTCTTGCCGGTGCCACCCAGAACCAGCACCGGGCGCGGATCATCCGCCTGATCGATCGATGTCATGGCCGTTTCCTCCCCTGCATAAACATGAGACATCCTCATATTTGTAAATGTGAGGGTTTCTCGTATTATCAGTCAAGCGGAATGTCGCAGGCCCGATCGCCGGGCCGCAGACAGCCATCATGCCGTCAAGCACAGGGAACCACCGGATGACGAAGACCAAGCCGATGACCGACAACGACATGCCGGCCGAGGTTCCTGGCGCGGCGCGGCGCCAGCCCAGCCAGCAGCGCAGCCGCGAGCGGGTGGAACGGATGCTGGCGGCCGCGCAGCAGATCATCGCCGAGCGGGGCAGCGATGCCTTGCGCATGGCCGATGTCGCCGAACGGGCAGGTGTGTCGATCGGCTCGCTCTATCAGTTCTTTCCCGACAAGGCCGCGATCATCCGCAGCCTGGCCGAACGATGCACAAGCCAGAGCCGCGCCTGTATCGAAGACGGTCTGGCGGCGGTGACGGATGACGCTGGTCTGCGACAGGCCTTCGCCGGGCTGGTCGACGCGTATTACGCCATGTTCCTGGACGATCCGGCGATGTGCGACATCTGGTCAGGCATGCAGGCCGACAAGGGCTTGCGAGCCCTGGAGGTGGCTGAAAGCCGGATCACCGGGGCGATGCTGGGTGCGGCCATACGCCGTGTCCGTCCCGATGCCGATCCAGCCGAGACCGAACTCCGCGGCTTTCTGATCATGCATCTGGGCGAGGCGACCATGCGGCTTGCCGTTGCCGTGCCCCGTGACGAGGGCGACCGGCTGGTCGCTGCCTACAAGGCCATCGCCGATACCGCCCTTGCCCCGGGCTGACGCGTCACAGACTTGACCATCGCAGGCCTGACCGTCGCAGGCCCGACCGGTTTCGTGGCGCGCCATCGGCCGAGTTGATGGTGTTGCAGCATCGGCGGTGCAAGGCATCAACCCTGCCGCCAGGCCTGCCGGCCCCGTGGCCGTCAATGGGGCCGGCAATGGTGCTGACGACGCAGCTGGCGATGGCCACGGCCACCGCTCGCGGCCCGTCTGCACGATCGCGGCCTCGATCGGTGCTGTCCGGCCCATCCGCCGGCCGGTCTGATCCACCAGATCATTTCCGGTTCCGGAATCCGGATCTGGAGTCTGGAAGAAGACAGGACTCTTTCCAGATGTCTCTCTGGGAGCCAGACCGCCCTGTGAGGGGTGTCTGTCAGGCTGAGCTGTCCTCCGAGGCCTGTCTGGGCCACGCAGCTGCGCGCGCAGATCGGCGGCCTCCGGCGGCATCGGCATCATGCCCTGATCGGCCGCGTGCAGGGCCAGGGCGATCGCCGCCACCGTCTGATCACGAAGCCCCCAGCATGGGGCTGCCCGGCCGCTTGCAACCACCAGCGCATCGAGCTGCCGCCGCCGTGCCGGATCGAGCCCGGCGATCACCACCAGGCTTTCGGCCTCGGTCTTCTGGCGTGGGGGAATGGCATCGGCTGTGGCTGTGCGGGACGGTGCTGCCATCCGGGGCGTGGTATCGGCGGGCTCGGCATCGACCGGCGACAGGGTCGACAAGGGTGAGGGGGTCGACAAGGTCGACAGGGCGACCGCGATCTCATAGGCAGGGCGGCGCGGTTCGGCAGCCATGGCCTCGGCCAGGGCCGCCACGGCCGATATCCCCGCCCGGTCGATGGCAGCCTGGACCGCCAAGGCCGCTTTGCTGCGCTTCCATCCCGGGCTTGCCGCCAGTTGCTGAACCCGGCTGATCAGCCGTTCGACCGGGTCCGGGCCAGCGTTGCCCCCGGTATCCTGTGTGGTGCCGGGTGTGGTGGCGTCCATCTGCCGGCGTGTCGCCGCCGATGATCGCGACGGCGCCGTGCAACCCTCTGCCATCTGATGTGCCGCCTGATCCGGGGCGCAGGCCAACCGGTACAGCCAGCGCGGCCGATGACCGCCGGTCTCGCCGGTGCCGACCATGTCCAGCAGACCTTCACTGGTCAGGCGGTGGATACGGTCATTGGCGGTTTTCGGGCTGATCCGGGCGATATCGGCCACGTCGCGCAGGCTGGCATGGATGATGTCGCGCTCATCGGCCAGAAGCATCAACCCCGCCGCGACCGCGAGGCCATAGGCATCCGTCGACCGGTTGCGTTGCACGGCGTGCAACCAACCGGTCCGGTTCCGTGCAGGTACCGTTTGCACAGCAAAAACTCCCCATGCGGACCTTGCGGTCCGGGGCTTCGTTCGCAGGCAACAGGCAAAGGGATACCGTCAGCGCAGTCAGAGCGCTTGAAAGCGTTTGTCGAAACGCCTAGAATCAGACTTGTCACGGTGCTGATGAAGGCGGCTTCGGCAGTCTGTCAGTCTGAGGTTGGTCCCGTTTGCGGTGTCGCCCAAAGCGGCTTCGTAAACGGGACTATCTCATGTCTGGGCCATGTCTCGATCTCCTGCCATGTCTCGATCTCCTGCCATGTCTCGATCTCCTGCCATGTCTCGATCTCNGCCATGTCTCGATCTCCTGCCATGTCTCGATCTCCTGCCATGTCTCGATCTCCTGCCATGTCTCGATCTCCTGCCATGTCTCGATCTCCGGCATGAGAAAACCGGTGCAACCCCGGTCTGATACAAGAGAAACGCACCGCGAACCCTTGAGTCAAGACGAGTCACGGCCGCAGCCCGGGCCTGTCAACATCCTTATTTGCCGGTTCACCAAATAAATATCGGGGTTTTGGCCCCTGCACCATTCGGGGTTTCGGCCCCCCTGCTCTTCGCTGGTATTGCAACCGTCCGTGCTGGCGGAGACGGGGCTGCCCGGGGCCTTTGCCGGCATGACGCTGTGTCTCGGCGGCTGGATGTGGGCGGATTTGCTGGTGATTCGGTCCGGGGCGGCTATTGCGCCCTTTATTGTGCAGGTTCTGGCGGCAGGGGCCGAAACCCCGAGCCGGCTTTTCCGACGGAGTCTTTGCAGCCGGATTGTTGCGTGACCGCAGCGCAGCGCGTTGTATCGGGGTTTCGGCCCCGCAAAAAAAAACGTTGCCGCAAGGCGGGCCGGCTTGCCGGGCTGCATGTTCGATGTTTTGTCCGGCACAGCGGTCATATTCCGCCGCTCCGCCGCCCGGAGCCGCCGACGGCGGCGGTCGGGCCGCCCTTATGCGGGCATTGTCGGGGTTTCGGCCCCTGAATGCGGCGATATCGGGTCATATCCACGGGGTTTCGGCCCCTGATGTCGCGCATTTCTGCCTGGATCACGGCCGCAAGAGCACGGGGTTTCGGCCCCTGGACGGCGTTGGCGTGGTGCATGACCGCTGGCATCTATCGGGGTTTCGGCCCCTTCTGACTGTCTTCGCCGGCGCGGCATCATGCCCGGCCATCGCGTGAAGGATCGGGGTTTCGGCCCCCGAAGGTGCCTCCGGCCCTGCACAGCCGCGACATCGGGTCAAGAAATCTGCTGTTGCAACAAGGGGTTGCATGTGAGCACCCCTTCTGTTCCGTCCCCGGGCACGGGTCGGGTCGGCGCGGTCCGCTCAGGGGCCGTGTGTGAACGTCATCCGGACGGGCATCAACCAAGGGCGGTCGGCAAGCTCGGGCACAGCATGACGCCGGCATCGGCAGCCGGTCGGCCTCCATTCCAACCTCTTGAAACGACAGCGGAAGCCGTCCGGATTGTGGCTTGTGTCCGTGGGTGTCGACAGTCGGGCCGGGGCCGCATCCGGCGCTATCGGGGTTTCGCCCCCTTGGTCGCGGTGCGGCGGCCGGCCGGCTGTGGCTTGGCACGGGGTGTCGGGGTTTTGGCCCCCGTGGCGCCGCGTCGTGCGCCCGACGTGTCGGCTTTCGGCGCGGCGCTTTGTTCCGCGAGATCGGCGGTCAGGGGCTGGGCGATCGGGGCATCGGCGGTGGTGCCGGCCTTGCGTCGCGGGGCACGTGGCTTGCGTGGCCGGCTGGTGCTGGCGGTTACGGCGGCATCGGGTGCGGGCCCGGCTGTCGCGGAGCCATGCGGCGCCGCATCTTCGGCTGGTCCGGCGTGCCCTGCGGTGCGTGGTGCTGGCGCGGATGATCCGCTGCCGGCCTTGCGGCGGCGTGCAGACGCGCGCGTGGTGCGGCTGGCTGACCCCGTGCTCCCCTGGGCCGGGGGCGCTTCCGCGGCCGCGTCGTCGTCGTTACCCGTGTCGCTGCCGGGTGCAGGACCGGCGCCGCCAGTCTCGTTGAAGCCGTCGGTCTCCCTTTCTGCCTCCGCTCTTTCGGCGCCTGGCCTGTCGGCACCAGATTGGGGATCGGCGATCAGCGCGGGCTGGGAGGCTGCCTCCGCCTTGCGACGGCGCCCGGTGGGCTTTGTGTCGCTGTCTGGCGCCGGCAGGGCGGTGACGTCGAGATGCTCGCGGGCGATGAAATACAGCACCTCGCCCACGCCGTTCTGGCTGCGCAGATCCAGCCAGTAGCCGGGCAGGCGCTGGCGGGCGATGCTGCGGCGCAGTTCCTTGGCAAAATCGGCATAGCGCTGGGTGCTGCCGCTGGTTTCGTGCAGGAACCGCAGCGGCAAGGCATAGCCTTGCGTGTTGCTGGCGCTATAGCGGCGGATCAGCCGGTACAACCAGCGTTCGATACCGCCCGACAACTGGAAGTATGACCGGTCGATGGTCAGCACCAGCCGGTCGGTGACGATGCCCTTGTACAGCCAGTCGGCGATGGTGAATTCGATGCCGAGCGAGCGGCCGTTTTCGTCCAGCGGTGCCGAATACGACTCCAGCCAGTGAAAGCCCTTCGGGTCGCGGCGCCGGCCGCTGCGGACATTGGTGCGGATGAAGGTGGCGTTCAGCCGTTCCAGTGCCTTCAGGATCCGGCGGTATTCATCGCCGCCGGTCGGCCGGCCGATGCCGCGCAGCAATTCATACAGCGAGACGCGGATGGTTGGCGATGTCGCCTCGCCCCGATCGAGCGCGGCACGCAACTGGCTCGCGGCCCAGATCAGGATGTCGGCGTCCCAGATCGTGGCGATGCCGATGCTTTCCGGCGCCGTCACATTGATATGGATCTCGGTATTGCCATCCGTTGCCCGATAGTCGATGGCCGCGCGCCGCGAGGTCGGCGTCGGTTTGGCCAGCGAGAAGAAGGGCAGTTCCATCGTGTCCTGCTGGTCATAGGTCGGGATGGTGCCCGGCAGTGCCACAAACAGGTCGATCTGAGTATCCGTTCGTTTGGTGGGTCGCTTCATCGGTCTCGCCCGGTGGCCGCGCTGGTCGCGACCTGACGCCATGTCGACTATGGCCCATCCGCCCGGTGGAACCGGTCGGGCAAGCGCTGACCGGCAGATTAGCACAGCGTGAGGCGGGGGCACAGCCGACCTGTGCGGGGCCGGATGACCGCCACGTCGATCCGGAGCCGACCCGTCGCTGCCGTATCAGGCGATATCATGACAGATCAAGCTGGAACGATCCTGATAAAAATAGCGTGCGACACTGCCCGCCACCAAGGCTGACTCGACCGCGCCACATTGGCTCGACGTGAGATACCACCTAGGTATATCAATGATATACAGATAGTATGACGGTCTCCGACCACTTTATTCTTGCAGGCGCAATCAGGAAATAGAAAATACATGCAAGTAACAGACTGAACCTGCCTGCCTGTGGCGGGGCAGCCCTGGCTGAGACGCTGCAGGTTGCGGGCGCCCTGCCCTCCCTCCCCGCCCAGGGCAACGAGTCCAGGTTAACGCGCTTGCAGAGCCGCCATGAGGTATTGTGTGTCCCACGTGGCAAGTTTGCGCCTGGCC
>NZ_BMDZ01000052.1 GCF_014636235.1 Tistrella bauzanensis | reverse complement strand
CATGTCCCCCTCTCAGGAACACTCATACAGACTCCACTTCGCCACCGGTCGCCAGGGCTATTCTTCAAATGCGATTCCCCTGCTGGCCGGACACCCGTCTGGCGCGCATGTCATCGAGATGGTCGCCGCAAAAATGCGGCTGGCGGTGAGACCGGCTGCTGTCAGACGCTCAGCATCGGCCGGGCCTGCGGCACCGCGACCAGGGCGGTGTGACTGGCCGAGCCCAGCGCCGCCTGCACCACCGCGCGGATCGGGCTCTCGTCAAACCCGGAACGGGCCATGACATTCAGCCCCTGGAGCACCGCCACCAGCATCGTCGCCATCGCCGTGACCTGCGCCGCGTCGGCGCCCGTACCGGCATTGCCAAGAGCACGGGCAAAGGCCTGACCCACGCGCATCAGGTGGCCGCGCGTCAGATCCCCTGCCATGTCGTCACGTGGCGCACATTCGATGGCGCAATTGGTCATCATACAGCCCCAGCGCCGCTCGCCGGCGATGATCCCCTCGACAACGCGGTCGAAGAACGCCTCGATCGCGGCATAGCCGTCGTCATCGCCATGCTCCAGCCCGGCCAGGGCCCGATCGACCACGCGGACCCGATAGCGATCCACCGCCTCGAAGAACAGGCTGCGCTTGTCGCCGAAGGCGGCGTAAAGGCTGCTGGGGCCGATGCCCGTCGCACAGCGGATCGCCTCGACCGACGTTCCGTCATAACCGTGCCGCCAGAACAGATCGACGACGATGTCGAGAACCCTTTCGCGGTCGAAGCCTCTCGGCCTGCCCATCTGCGCGCCCCTTCCGCATGTCTCATGACCGGAAAACCGGTGCTATTTCCCTCCACACTTACCGTGTGGTTCGCGAACGCCATGTCCTGCCGGGTCCGAACCTACAGGAAGCCGAAGCAGGCGACAGCGAAAAGGGTATGCGTGGTTGCACCGATGCCGCAACAGGCAACGGGTCGAGAGCAGCACCGGTCGTCGGTGCCGGACCCCCGGCATCCGGGGCAGCCGCGCGGGACGCCGGCGGCTCCGTGGTCATGGCCCGCACGCGGGCACACATATCCGGGCCGGCGATGCCGGCCCATCGCCGGGTGGCGGCAGCACCGCTTCCCGCCGCCATGGTCAGCGCGACACCGGCCAGCGTCATCGCCTCGTCGAGCCGCCGGTCGCCGGCGATGTCGTTCTGAAACGGCGCGATCAGGTCGAGCCAGGCCATGGCGTCCAGCACCACCAGATGCGGTGGCCGCCATAACAGCACCGACAGGCCGGCCAAGGCCGCCGACCGGCGCGGACCGGCGGCCCGTTTCCCCTGCCGCGCCGCCAGTTTCAGCATCCGCCGGGCCCGCCGCTCGCCAAGCAGATGATCACCCGACGCCAGATCCAGCACGGTCAATGCCGCGGCCTGACGCCAGCGGGCATCGCGGTCAGCGCTCATGATGCCCCGTCGCCGCCCGTGGACGGGCCGGCTCCTCCGTCCGGCCGCGGGCGTCCCGGCGCCCAGCCGGGCGGCGCCAGTTCAAAGCCCTCGAACAGAAAGGCCGGTGCCACCGTGCAGCCGACGAGCGTCCACGCGCCCAGGCTGCACGCCGCCTGCCACCAACCCGCCGGCACGACCTGCACCGGCCGGGCGCCCTCCACCCCGCCGGCATCCAGGCCCAGCAGGTGGCGTTCAGGCACGCTGTCGTCATCGGCGGCCAGATCCAGCGCCAGGGCGGCGCCGGCATAATGGTGCCATACCTCGCAGGCATCGACGCGGTGCCAGTGCGAACGCTCGCCGGCCTTCAGCAGAAAATAGATGGTGGTCAGGGCGCCGCGTTCGCCGGCAGCCGCGGGGCTGCGATAGACCTCGGCGAACCAGCCGCCTTCCGGATGAGGCTGAAGCCCCAGTTGCGCAATGATGCGGTCCGCATCCGCAGCCAGCGTCGATACCGCCGGCCCCGGGCGAGCGTCGCTCGCGGGGCCATGGTTCAAGAGCCCATGGTTCAAGGGAGTCTGGTTCAAGGGGGCATGGCTCATGGGGCGCGCGTCTCCGCTGTCTCCGTTCATGTCCCGACGTACAACGATAGCGGCCCGAGCCCCCCTTCCGCAATGGCGGCCTGGGTCAACTGTGGCCCGCCATCGCCCCTATCGGGCCACGACCGGCGCTGGATCTCGGCCGGCGGCGGCAATCTGTTGCGCCCGGGGCCGGTCCGGGGCATGGTCTGGTCATGCCCAACAGCTGGCGCCGAGCCCTGATTGTTTTCACCCTGGTCTGGATGACCTTTGTCACGGCAGTGACAGGGGCCGATCCCGCGCATCCGCTGTTCAACGGCTTCTTTCTGGTGCCGCTGGCCGCCTGGATCGGCGCCATGGCGACCCATGGGCTGATCCGCCGCCGGCGCGGCGACCAGCCGGTTTCCCCCGACGACCGCCGGCGGCGCCCCTGATCTGGCCGGAGGCACGACGTCCAGCCTTGTTTCCCGACGACCATGCGACCATAACTAAGGTCACCGGACGCCCCCGGACACCGGCCCGGCCTGCTCGCTTTGCCGGGCCGCGCATTCATTCAGGCTTCTACGACATGACCGAGGGTTCGACCATCGATCAAGCCGCACGGGCGCTGATCTCGGGCGGCGATGCCGAACAGGCCGCCGCCCATGCGGAGCATCACGCCCGCAGGGCGGTTGATGCCGGCGACCGCAACGGCGCGCGCCAGATCTTCTTTCTGCTGGTGCAACGCATCGCCTCGAACGAAGACACCGCCGCCGCCGCTCATCGGCTGTCGCAGGCCGCGGCTGCGATCGGTGAACCGCTGGCGGTGGCCGACGCTGCCGCGGGCGATATCGATGCCGCACGCGATGTGTTCAAGCGTCTGTCGCAACAGGCGGCGCGCCACAACCGGGTGCTGCTGCCCGCCATGGCTCGCGTGCTGACCGCCATCGCCGAAGCCCACCGTCAGGCCGGCCGGCTGCGGGTCGCCTTCGATGAGGTGCAGCGCGCGCTGCTGCTGCTGCGGCCCCTGTTCCTGGCCGAGCGAGAGGCGTATGGCCCGTCGATGGCGCCGATCCTGCGCGCCTATCTGTCGCTGGCGCGCGATTCCGGCCAGCCCGTCGACCGGGCCATGGCGCGCGAATTGTTCGCCGCCTTCAGCATCGGTGCGACACCCCAGTCCTGACGACGCCACGCCACGATCCCGATCTGTCGCGGCCTTTGAAAATCGCCTGTCGGGAGGTGATTATACCTCTTTCATCCATCCAGGGTTGCTGATCCACTTTCGCGCCGGGGCGTTCCCTGCTAATTTGACGCTGTAATTGATCACTGGCCGATCATATCCCGCTAAAGTTCCTCACAATATCTCATGATACGGAACAGTCCGGACCGTGGCGCAGACCATGGCCAGCGGCGAGCGGCCAGGATCAAAGGGCATCAGCGGGCATAAGGGCAGGCTCCATGGTCAATATCGTGAAGATGAGCGCCGGCGCGATCGACGAGGCGGCAGAGGTCATCCGCGCCGGCGGACTGGTGATCACGCCGACGCGCACCCAGTACAATCTGATCTGCGACGCGTTCAACGCCGACGCGATCAGCCGGGTGTTCGAGGTGAAGAAGCGCACCAAATTCGGGCCCCTGACACTCTCCATCGCCGATCCGGCGACCACCGCCGACTATGTGACGGTGCCCGCCTGGGTCGAGCCGGATGCCCTGACCCGGTTGTGGCCGGGAGAGCTGACCGCGATCTTCTGGAAAGCCTGTGACCTGCCGGCCGGCTTCACCATGGGCTATGACACGCTGGGCGTCGCCTGCCAGGGCGCCTCGCCGCTTGAAGACATCATCCGTGCCGCCGGCCGGCCGGTGGGTGCCACCTCGGCGAACATCTCGGGCCAGGGCGACATTTTCGTGGATCTGGACAAGGCCGTGGCCGATATCGGCACCGGTGTCGACCTGATCATCGACTATGGCCGCGACACCGCCGGCGCCACATCCGACAGCGCGGTCAAGGCCAACACCATCATCGACCTCACCTTCGACCGGCCCTATCTGGTGCGCGGCGGCATCTATCCGGTCGGCCGCGTGCAGACCGTGTTCCCCGATCTCGATCCCGACAGCGACGCCTACAAGGCGCGGCTGATGGAGCGGGTCGAACAGGTGCGCGCGCGCGCCGTCGGCGCGTGAGGGGGCGGCGATGAGCATCGCGCTGGTCTATGTCTATCGCATCCTGTCGCGGCTGTATTTCCACCTGCCAATCCTGTTCGTGTTCTTCTACGAGCACGGGCTGGACATCTTCCGGCTGGAACTGCTGCTCGCGGCCTATGGTCTCACCATCTGTCTGGCCGCCGGTATTGCCGCTCCGCTGGGACGGCTTCTGCCGCTGAAGGGCGTCATCGCCATTGGCGAGGTGCTGAAGGCGCTGGGCCTTGCCATGATTGTCGCGACCGCGGTTCTGGTCACCGACGACGGCGCCGCGCTTACCCCGTTTACGCAGCCGCTGGCGATCGATCAGGGCTTCTGGTGGCTGCTGGCGGCGCAGGTTCTGGGGGGCATCGGCTATAGCCTGGCGCAAGGCACCGACTCGGCCCTGCTGCGCAGCCTGCATCGTGATGACCAGATGGCGGCCTATCGCGGCCATGAAAGCCGCACCGCATCGCTGATCTTCCTGGCGGTGCTGGTGGCTGGGGCGATCGGCAGCGTTCTGTACCGCTTCGATGCCGAACTGCCGTTCCTGGCGGCCCTGGTCGCGGCGTTGGCCTCGGCCGTGGCCATTCTGCTGGTGAAGGCACCCGCCCCGCTGGTGTCGGCCACACCGGCCACAGGCGGTGGCGCGGCGGCGGCCAAACCCGCGGCCACTGGTGGCCGGGTGCAGGGCGAGGCCGGCTGGATGATCTATTACATCCTGATGCGCGCCTTCGCGCTCGCCACCTTCGTGGGCTTCCTGCCGGCGCTGTTCTTCCTGACCCTGAAGATCGACCTCTACTGGTTCGGGCTGGTGCTCAGCCTGTTCAATCTGGCGGCCTTCCTGTCCGCGCGCTATGCGGTGAAGGTGATGGACCGGATCGGCACCCGTGCCATCGCCGTGGTGATGCCGGCAATCGGGCTGGTCTCGCTGGTGCTGTTCGCCACAGCGTCGCAGAACCTGATCGCCGGTCTGGCAGCGATCACGGCACTTGGCCTTGCCACCGGCGGCATCCGGCCGGTGACCATGACCAATCTCAACAAGCTGCCGATGGCGACAGCGGTACGGGCCCGGCTGATCGGCCGCATGGAACGCTGGTACGGGCTGACCAATGCGGCGGTTCTGGCGGTGGGCGGCTGGTTCCTGGCCGCTTATGGCTTCGTGCCGCTGATGACCGGCGTCGCTGCCCTGTTCGCGGTGCTGGTGCTGGCCTATGCGCTGGCTGGCAGCCGGTTGATCGGTGCCACCGTGCGTCAGCCGGCAGCGAAAGCGGCCTGAGACGATCACCCTGCGGATCAGCGGGCGGCGGCGTCAGGCCGCCTGCTGATCCCGCAGCATCTCGATCGCCCGGCGGACATGGGGGTCGAGCCCGGCACCACCGGCCGCCAGATGGTCCAGAATGCCCGCCCGCATCCGCGGATCCCAGAACTGCCGGATGTGATCGGCAGTGCCATGCGCCGCCTGATCGGCACCTTGCGACGCGAAGAAGCGGCCGATCTGGTTGGCCATGGACACCAGTTTTTCAGGGGTCATCCCGCCATCCCTTGCTCTGCGGCCGGAACCCTGTCCGGCCGGGTGAAGATCTCGAAACCGTCGGCGCGGGCAATCGCGATCAATGTCAGCCCCGCCGCCTCGGCCATGCGCACCGCCAGCGCGGTCGGCGCCGACACCGCGATCATCACCGATACGCCGATCCGCGCCGCCTTCTGCACCATCTCGATCGACACCCGGCTGGTGATCACCAGCACGCCGTCCGCCGCGTTGATACCGGCCCGTGCCAATCCGCCCGCCAGCTTGTCCAGCGCATTGTGCCGGCCGACATCCTCGCGCAGCAGCACCAGCCCGCGCGCCGGATGCCAGAATGCCGCCGCATGCATGGCGCGGCTGATCCGGCCCCAATGCTGTGCCGGGGGCAGACTGTCGAGCGCCTCGGCCACCTGGCCGGGTGTCAGCACGATACCCGGGCCCACCGCCGGCGGCGGCCGCATCGCCGCCGCAAGGCTGTCGATACCGCACAACCCGCAGCCGGTCGGGCCGGCGACATGGCGCCGCCGCTCGATCAACCCGGCGGCGCGCTCGGCCGACAGCCAGATCCGCAGGTCGATGCCATCGGGCACCGCTACCGCGTCGATCGCCTCGATCTGCCCGGCCTCGTCGATGATCGCCTCGCCCAGACTGAACCCCACCGCCAGATCCTCAAGGTCGGCGGGGCTCGCCATCATCACCGCATGGGTGCTGCCGTTATAGGTGAAGGCGATCGCGGTCTCTTCGGGGATCACCCGGTCATCGGCCGCACTCTGCCCCGCCCGCCAGCGCAGATGGCGGGTCTCGCTCAATGGACCGATATCGCCGTCACTCGGCGGCATCGGCGGCGATGCGGCGGCTCTGTCGTCCATGATCGTCATAGCGGGTCTGCCAGTCGGTGGGTCCGTTGGACGGCGACACCTGCACGGCGGTCACCTTGTATTCCGGACAGTTGGTTGCCCAGTCGGAATAGTCGGTCGTCACCACATTGGCCTGGGTCATCGGATGGTGGAAGGTCGTATACACCACCCCCGGCGCCACCCGGTCGGTGATCGTGGCCTTCAGCGTCGTCGCACCGGCGCGGCTTTGCAGCTTCACCAGATCGCCATCGCGCACGCCGCGCTGCTCGGCGTCGTGCGGGTGGATCTCCAGCACGTCCTCCTCGTGCCAGCGGCTGTTCTCGGTCCGCCGGGTCTGGGCACCGACATTGTACTGGCTGAGGATGCGCCCGGTGGTCAGCAGCAGCGGGAAGCGCGGGCCGGTGCGCTCGTCGGTCGGCACGTATTCGGTGATCATGAACCGCCCCTGGCCACGCACGAAGCCCTGCATATGCATGACCGGCGTGCCCTCGGGCGCTGCCTCGTTGCACGGCCACTGGATCGAGCCCAGCTGCTCCAGCCGGTCATAGGACACGCCGGTGAAGGTCGGCGTCACCCGGGCGATCTCGTCCATGATCTCCGACGGATGGCTGTATGTCATGGCATAGCCCATGGCATGAGCGATATCCAGGGTGATCTCCCAGTCGGCCTTGCCCGCGCGCGGCGTCATCACCCGCCGCACGCGCTGGATGCGCCGTTCGGCATTGGTGAAGGTGCCGTCCTTTTCAAGGAAGGTCGATCCGGGCAGGAAGACATGGGCATAGTTCGCGGTCTCGTTCAGGAACAGATCCTGGACGACCACGCATTCCATGGCGGCAAGCCCGGCGGCGACATGCGCCGTGTTCGGATCGGATTGCAGGATGTCCTCGCCCTGAATGTACAGGCCCTTGAAACTGCCCGATACCGCCGCATCCAGCATGTTGGGGATGCGCAGGCCCGGTTCGCGGTCCAGCGTCGTTCCCCACAACTCTTCAAACATCGCGCGGGTTGCATCATCGGCGACATGGCGATACCCCGACATCTCGTGCGGGAACGAGCCCATGTCGCAGGCACCCTGAACATTGTTCTGGCCGCGCAGCGGGTTCACCCCCACGCCCTTGCGGCCGATATTGCCGGTCGCCATCGCCAGATTGGCGATCGCCATCACCGTGGTCGAGCCCTGGCTGTGCTCGGTGACGCCCAGACCGTAATAGATCGCGGCATTGCCGCCGGTGGCATAGAGCCGGGCGGCGGCGCGCAGCGCCAGCGGGTCGACGCCGGTGGCATCGGCCACCGCTTCGGGCGCGTTCTGCGGCGCCGCCACGAAATCCGCCCAGGCCTGGAAACTGTCGAGGTCGCAGCGTGCCCGCACGAAAGCCTCGTCGACCAGACCTTCGGTGACGACGACATGGGCCAGCGCCGTCAGCACCGCGACATTGGTGCCGGGGCGCAGCGGCAGGTGATGGGCCGCCTGAACATGGGGCGTGCGGACCAGATCGATCCGGCGCGGATCGATCACGATCAATTGCGCGCCCTGACGCAGCCGCTTCTTCATCCGCGATCCGAACACCGGATGGCCGTCGGTCGGGTTGGCGCCGATCACCAGGATGACGTCGCTGTCTTCGACCGAGTCGAAATCCTGGGTGCCGGCCGAGGTGCCGAAAGTGGTCTTCAGGCCATAGCCGGTCGGCGAATGGCACACCCGGGCGCAGGTATCGACATTGTTGTTGCCGAAGCCGGCCCGCACCAGCTTCTGCACCAGAAAGGTTTCTTCATTGGTGCAGCGCGACGAGGTGATGCCGCCCACCGACACCCGGCCGTATTTGCCCTGGATGCGGCGGAACTCCCGCGCCACATGGCCGATCGCCTCATCCCAGCTCACTTCGCGCCACGGGTCGGTGATCCGCTCGCGCAGCATCGGGTTCAGAATCCGTTCGCGATGGGTGGCATAACCCCAGGCGAAGCGGCCCTTGACGCAGGAATGGCCGCGATTGGCCTTGCCGTCCTTATAGGGCACCATCCGGATCAGGTCTTCGCCGCGCATCTCGGCCTTGAAGGTGCAGCCGACACCGCAATAGGCGCAGGTGGTGACGACCGAGCGTTCCGGCAGGCCCTTCTCGATCACCGCGGTTTCCATCAGGGTCGCGGTCGGGCAGGCCTGAACGCAGGCGCCACACGACACGCAGTCGCTGTCGAAGAATGTCTCCCCCATGCCGGCGGCGACGCGTGAGCCGAAGCCGCGATCCTCGATGGTCAGCGCGAAGGTGCCCTGCACCTCCTCACAGGCCCTGACGCAGCGTGAGCAGACGATGCATTTCGACGGGTCATAGGTGAAATAGGGCGTCGACGTATCCTTGGCCGCCCCCAGATGATTGTCGCCCTGATAGCCATAGCGGACATCGCGCAGACCCACGGCGCCGGCCATGTCCTGCAATTCGCAATCGCCATTGGCGGCACAGGTCAGGCAGTCGAGCGGGTGGTCCGAGATATACAGCTCCATCACCCCCCGGCGCAGCTTTTGCAGGCGCGGGGTCTGGGTGCGCACCACCATGCCGTCGGCGACCGGCGTGGTGCAGGAGGCCGGCGTGCCGTTGCGCCCCTCCACCTCGACCAGACACAGCCGGCACGACCCGAAGGCGTCGAGCATGTCGGTCGCGCACAGCTTGGGGATCGAGCCGCCGGCCTCGGTTGCCGCGCGCATGATCGACGTACCTTCAGGCACCTCGATCTCGCGCCCGTCGATGGTCAGGCGGATCGTGGTTCCGGCACGGGATGCGGGCGTGCCGTAATCGATCTCGTGGATCAGCGACATGGCGTGCAACTCCTCATTCCGCGACGGCGAGCGGGGTCTTCAGGCCGAAATCTTCCGGGAAATGGTCAAGCGCGCTCAGCACCGGATAGGGCGCGAAGCCACCCAATGCGCAGAGCGAGCCGAATTTCATCGTCTCGCACAGATCGCGCAGCAGCGTTTCCTGCGCCGGACCGTCGCCGGCGCCCATCCGGTCGATGACCTCGACGCCGCGCGTCGAGCCGATCCGGCAGGGGGTGCATTTGCCACAGCTTTCGATGGCGCAGAATTCCATGGCGAAGCGCGCCTGCGCCCGCAGGTCGACGGTGTCGTCGAACACCACCACCCCGCCATGGCCGATCAGCCCGCCGGCGGCCGCGAAGGCTTCGTAATCGAAGGGTGTGTCGAACAGCGCGCGCGGGAAATAGGCGCCGAGCGGCCCGCCCACCTGCACCGCCCTGACCGGCCGGCCGCTGGCGGTGCCGCCGCCGATATCGTCGACCAACTCACCCAGCGTCATGCCGAAGCCGGTTTCGAACAAGCCGCCGAAGCGGACATTGCCGGCCAGCTGGATCGGCATGGTGCCGCGCGACCGGCCCATGCCGAAATCGCGATAGGTCTCGGGCCCCTCGGCCAGAATGAACGGCACGCTGGCCAGCGAGATGACGTTGTTGATCACCGTCGGGCGGCCGAACAGGCCATGATGGGCGGGCAGCGGCGGCTTGGCGCGCACCTGTCCGCGCTTGCCCTCGATACTGTCCAGCAGGGCGGTTTCCTCGCCGCAGACATAGGCGCCGGCGCCCATGCGCAGCTCGATGTCGAAATCATGAACCGAACCACCGATCCGCGTGCCCAGCAGCCCGTCCCGGCGTGCGGTCTCCAGGGCCCGGCGGAACGCCACCGCGGCATGGGGATATTCCGACCGCAGATAAACATAGCCCCGACTGGCGCCAACCGCGATGCCGGCGATCGCCATACCCTCGATCAGCACGAAGGGGTCACCCTCCATGATCATCCGGTCGGCATAGGTGCCGCTGTCGCCTTCATCGGCGTTGCAGACGATATATTTCTGCGGTGCGTGTGCCGCGGCGACGGTCCGCCATTTGATGCCGGTCGGGAAACCAGCGCCACCCCGGCCGCGCAGGCCCGATTGCACCACCGCCTCGACGATGCCCTCAGGCCCCAGTTCCAGCGCCCGTTCAAGGCCGGCACCGCCGCCATGGGCGCGATAATCGGCGGCACTGGCCGGGTCGACCACACCGCAGCGCCCGAAGGTCAGCCGGGTCTGGCGGGCCAGGAACGGGATCGCTTCGGGCGCACCCAGCCGCAGCGGATGGCCGCCGCCATGGAACAGCCCGGCCGCCACCAGCCCGGCCACGTCTTCCGACGCCACCGGGCCATAGGCGATCCGCCCGGCCGGCGTTGCCACCTCGATCATCGGCTCCAGCCAGAACAGGCCGCGCGAGCCGGTGCGGATGATCTCGACCGCGTGGCCGGCGGCATGGCGGCCGATCGCGGCCGCGACATCGTCGGCGCCCAGCGCCACCGCCGCCGCGTCTGCGGGAACATAGATCCGCACGGTCATCGTGCCACCTCCGCCGCCGGTGCAACGCCAGCGGATGCGGGCGATGGCGGCTCAAGCCCCATCGCCGCGTCGATCAACCGGTCCAGCCGTGCCCCGCTCAGCTTCGCCGCCAGCCGCCGGCCGCCTGCGACCGCCGGCCCCTCCAGCATCGCCGCCGGCGCGGTCGCACATAGCCCAAGGCAATAGACCGGTGCCACCGCCAGCTGCCCGTCGGCGGTGGTCTCGCCCAGCCCGGCACCGGTGCGGCGCGCGACCTCGTCGGCGACGGCGCCGGCGCCGGCAGCCTGACAGGCCTCGGCCCGGCACAGCTTCAGCACCCGTGGCGGCAGCGGTGCTTCGTGGAAATCATGATAGAAGCTGACCGCGCCATGGACATCGGCCCGGCTGATGTTCAGCGCCTCAGCGATCATCGGCAGCGCCGCGCGCGGCACATGGCCGAAGGTCGCCTGGATCTCGTGCAGGATCGGCAACAACGCCGTGCGGCCAGCCGCCGCCATATCGTCGATGATCAGGGCGCCCGCTTCGGGCGTCCAGCTTGGGAAGTCGTTCATGCCGGCAGCCCGTTCTTGATGTTATGGGCACAGTCCTCATAAACCAGAGGATGGCGCCGGCCGACGGCTGCATCAACAGCGCGTTTCCGTCACACGATCAGCTTTTCCTATCGTGGCGATCGGAAACGCCGGGTGAAAGCCTCCCCGCCGCCACCAGGCGCCGGACTTCGGTGAACAATGCCGCGGTCAATGGCATCATCGGCTCGCGATGCGGCGCGACCAGCCCCACTTCATGGCTCATGTCCGGGCCGGTCAGGGGGATGGCGCTGATCCGGCCGTCACCCACCAGACCCAGCGCCCGGGCCAGCCCCGCCGGCATGATCGTCGACCAGCCGGTGGTGCGGACATGGGCGCTGAGCACCGACACCGAATTCGATTCCAGCACCGGCGCCGCATCGGCATCGGCGGCTTTCAGCATCCGGTCGATGATCCGGCGGTTCTGCATATCCGGGGTCAGCAGGCACAGCGGCAGACGCGCGGCATCGGCCCAGGTGATTGCCGCCAGCCGGCCGGCCGGGCTGTCGGTCGCGGTGATCAGGTGATATCGCTCCCGATACAGCGGCACCGTGCCGACCCGACCCAGCGGTTCGTTGTCGAGATAGGTGACGCCGGCCTCGACCGCCAGATCATCGACCAGCTTCAGCACCTCGGTCGATGTGCAGGTGCGGATCGAGAAGCGGACATCCGGGTTGCGGGCGCGGAATGCCGTGGTCAGTTGCGGCGTGATGCCAAGGGCCGTGGGAATGACCGCGATCCTGAGCGTGCCGCTGAGGCCGCGCTTCAAGGCATCGATTTCCTGGCGCATCGCCCGGGCGTCGCCCACGATCCGCCGCGCCCAGTCCAGCACCCGCAGACCTTCCGGCGTGAAGCCCCGGAAGCGCGAGCCGCGTTCCACCAGCATGGCGCCCATCGTGTCTTCCAGCGCCTTGATGCCGGCCGACAAGGTTGGCTGCGATACCCCGCAGGACTGGGCCGCCCGGCCGAAATGGTGTTCCCGCGACAGAGCGAGCAGGAATTCGAGCCGGTCGATCACCTGAACACCCCCTTTGAGCTGGTCATCCGGCCACGGGATGATCCGGTGCCATCAGCCAGTTGTAGCGGGATGGTCCGGCGCTGCCAATCACGCAGCCGCTCGCCGCCATGCGCAGCGGCCGCCGGGAGCGTGATCAACGGCCACAACCTGAACGCGACGCAACAAGATGTTTGTCCTCCTGACTTCGGCGCGCTATACCTATTATAAGTTGTATTTTGTGTTATCTATCGACATAAAATCGGCAAAGCCGCCATTCGCCAAAGCGAGGCATCCGCCACCACCGGCACCAACCGCCGGCAGCATCATCGACGGGGCAAGCCATGGATCAGGCATCCGACGGGATCATCCACATTCAACGGCCGCCAGAGGCCGCAGCCCGGGGCCGGCGGGTGATGGTGTTCGACACCACGCTGCGCGACGGCGAACAGGCACCGGGCAATGTGATGACGGCCGGACAGAAAGTCGAGATGTTCCGCCGGCTTGATGCGTTGGGCCTCGATCTCGTCGAAGGCGGCTTCCCCGCCTCGTCGGGCGAGGATTTCGAGGCCTTCCGCGAGATGGCGCAGGGGCCGCGCCAGACCCGGATCTGCGCCTTCTGCCGGGCGGCGGAACGCGATATCGACATCATCGCCGACGGCCTGGGCAGCAGTGGCAATGCCCAGATCGAAATTCTGCTGGTGGGCTCCGAGATCCATCTGGAACACAAGCGCCGGATCACGCCGCAGGAGGCGGTCGACGAGGCGGTGCGCAGCGTGCGGCACGCCGCATCGCTGGGTTTCACCGACATCGCCGTTGCACCCGAGGATGCCACCCGCGGGTCGCTGGCCTTTCTGGAACGGCTGTTGAAGGCCAGTGTCGAGGCCGGCGCGCGGACCATCGCCATTCCCGACACGGTCGGCTGTGCCCTGCCCCACGAATTCGCCCGGCTGGTGCGGCTGATGCGCGGATGGGTTGGGCCCGATGTGATCCTGTCGGCGCATTGCCATGACGATCTGGGGCTGGCGCTCGCCAATACGCTGGCGGCCCTGGAAGCCGGGGCCGACAGCTTTCAGGCGACACTGTGCGGTATCGGCGAGCGTGCCGGCAACACCGCGCTGGAAGAGGCGATCGCCCAGTTGCGGCTGAACGGCCCGCGCATGGGGCTGAAGACCGATGTGGCGCTGGCGCCCGTGCTGGATGCCGCGCGTGCGCTGCGCGACATGATCCATCTGCCGCTGATGCCGACCAAGCCGCTGCTGGGCAGCGATGCCGGCATCATCACCGCCCCCACCCATCTGGGCTGGGGCAGCCGCAGCACCGATTTCTGGCCGGTGCCGCCGGTATCGCTGACCGATGCCCCGGCCCGCGCCGCCGCCGCCGCGGTCGCCGCCGCCGATCAGCGGGACACGACGCGCAGCCATGCCGTGATGGTGGCCGGCACGCCGCGCAACGCCATCACCCGGCGCCTGGCCGAAGCCGGCGTGGTGATCGACATCGACAAGATCGACGCGGTCTGCGACCGGCTGGCGGCCGATCCGGCCCCCGACCGGTTCAAGGACCATGGCGCCCTGGCCGCCCTGTATCGCGAGGTCGCCGACAGCGGCACCGGCCTGCCGCACTGAGCGGGCAGACAAGCCGCGCACCCTAATCGCCTGAACACCCGGCCCGAACACTCGGCCCCGGCGCGCATCACGTGACCGGGGCCGGCTTTTTCCCAGAATTGACATTATATTTTTGTTCTTAAAGATGGTTACACAATCAGTACTGTTATTATAGAGTGCCGCGACGGGCGAGAGCGAGACCCGATCAGGCACCATCCAGGGAGCGAAGCCATCATGACCCAGTACCGTCACCCCGAGACGGCCGTGCTGCACGCGGGCTACCGCGCGGATCCCACCACCGGTGCGGTCGCGGTTCCGATCTATCAGACCACGTCATACCAGTTCCCCAGCACGGAACGCGCCGCCAACCTGTTTGCGCTGTCGGAGCTGGGCAATATCTACACCCGGATCATGAACCCGACCACCGACGTGCTGGAACAGCGCCTCGCCGCGCTTGAGGGTGGCGTCGCAGCACTCGCCGTCGCATCGGGTCAGGCCGCATCTGCGCTGTCGATCCAGAATCTGGCGCAGGCCGGCGACAATGTCGTCTCGTCGACCGATCTGTATGGCGGCACCTGGAACCTGTTCGCGAACACGCTGCGCCAGCAGGGCATCGAGGTCCGGTTCGTCGACCCGTCCGACCCTGAGAATTTCCGCCGCGCCACCGACGACCGCACCCGCGCCTATTACGGCGAGACCCTGCCCAATCCGAAGCTGAAGGTGTTCCCGATCGCCGAGGTGGCCGAGATCGGCAAGTCCTTCGGCATTCCGCTGATCATCGACAACACCGCCGCACCGATGATCGCCCGGCCCTTCGACCATGGCGCCGCGATCATCGTCTATTCCACCACCAAGTATATCGGCGGCCATGGCACGTCGATCGGTGGTGCGATCATCGATAGCGGCACGTTCGATTGGGAGGCCTTCCCTGAGCGCCAGCCGCTGCTGAACACGCCCGATGCCAGCTATCACGGCGCGGTCTGGACCCAGGCCGTGAAGCCGCTGGGCCCGATCGCCTATATCATCAAGGCGCGCGTCACCCTGCTGCGCGATCTGGGTGGCGCCGCCTCGCCGTTCAATTCCTTCCAGACCATCCAAGGGCTTGAGACGCTGCCGCTGCGCATGCGCGAGCACAACAAGAACGCCACTCTGGTCGCCAAATACCTGTCGGAGCATGCGGCGGTGGAAACCGTCACCCATCCGAGCGTCCAGACCGGCCTTGCCCGCGAACGCGCCGACAAATACCTGAAGGGCGGCTATGGCGCGCTGATCGGCTTCGAGATCAAGGGCGGCGCCGCGGCGGGCCGGGCGTTCATCGAGGCCCTGAAGCTGCTGTATCACGTGGCCAATATCGGCGATGCCCGCAGCCTTGCCATCCATCCCGCCACCACCACCCACAGCCAGTTGACCGAGGACGAGCAGCGGTCGGCCGGCGTCACCCCCGGCTATATCCGCCTGTCGATCGGCATCGAGCATATCGACGACATCATTGCCGATATCGATCAGGCGCTGGCCGTCGCCACCCAGGGCTGATCGTCACCGGGGCGGAGCCTGCCGGCTTCGCCCCGGTTCGTCGTTCTGCAGTTTTCACATGTTCGGCATGTTGTCATTTTATAATTGACACGCACCGCACGCTGTTCTATCTCTGACCCATCGCGCCGATTTGAGCCACAGCTTGCGGGCGCATTACAAATGCAGCTAAAGCGGAGGGGTTGGAAACCCGCGCGACGCTGTCACGCGGGTTTTTTCGTGTTGGGAGTCCGGGCAGGCCCGATCGGCCGGCCGGACGGTATCGCGGCGGCCGCCACCCCTGCCCCGCGGTCCACATGCCTCAGATCCAAGGACACCAGTCCCCATGTCTATCACGTCAGGTCTTCTGAAGACGCTTGGTGGCGCCGCCGCCATTTTCGGCCTCGTCGCCGCTGCCCCGGCCGTCGCCGAGACGATCACCATCGGCGTCACCCCCGGCCCCCATGCCCAGATTCTGGAACAGGTGAAGCCGATCGCGGCCGAAAAGGGTCTTGAGATCAAGATCATCGAGTTCAGCGACTATGTGGTGCCGAACCAGGCGCTGGCCGCCGGCGACATCCAGGCCAACTCGTTCCAGCACCAGCCCTATCTCGACAATCAGAACGCCGATCGCAACTATGGCCTGGTGTCGATCGCCAAGACCGTGGTCTTCCCGCTCGGCATCTATTCCAAGAAGATCAAGAGCCTGGACGAGATCAAGGACGGCGACAGCATCGCCATCCCCAACGACCCCACCAATGGTGGCCGGGCCCTGCTGCTGCTGGAAAGCCGCGGCCTGCTGACCCTGCGCGACGGCGCCGGCCTGAAGGCCAGCCCGCTCGACATCGAGAGCAATCCAAAGCATCTCCGGATTCTGGAACTGGATGCAGCCCAGCTCCCCCGGTCGCTGGACGATACCGCCGCGTCGGCCGTGAACACCAATTACGCCGTCGAAGCCGGGCTGGACCCGATCAAGGATCCGATCGCGCGTGAAGCGGCCGAATCGCCCTATGCCAACATCATCGCCGTCCGCGAACAGGATGCCGACAAGCCCTGGGCGAAGACGCTGGTCGAGGCCTATCACGACCAGAAGATCAAGGACTACATCAACGACACCTACAAGGGCGCCATCGTCGTCGCCTGGTAAGGCGCCGATCGGCCGGCCCTGCCAGGGCCATCCCTCTCAAACGACATCGCCGGCCGGGAGCGTTTGCTCCTGGCCGGCGATGTCGTTTGCAGGTCCGCTTTGCTCAGGCAACCTCGTTGCGGGCGATGCCGGCCGCTTCCCAATAGCCCTCATCCCAGGTTTCGTGGGCGTGGGTGTCGCGGTCATACGGATTATCGGCGGCGGTCAGGCCGTCGAGAAAGGCAATGAAACCTTCCTGAAGCTCGCGCTCCACCGCCGGCTGCGCGGCACTGCCCGGCGCCACCACGGCGTCGGCCGGCACATCGAGCGAGCCGTCGAGCCCCGCCGCCGGGTCGATGATCATGCCGCGCCGGCGCGCCAGATGGGCGCGGAATTCGGGATAGCGCATCAGCACTGTGTCGTCGATCCCATCCGGACAATCGGTCAGCGCGGTGCGGCCGCGATCGGTCAGGGCCAGCAGGCCGTCGCCAGCCCGCCGGATCAGCCCCGCGACCAGCAGCCGGCGCAGATCCACCACCACCCGGCGGTCGAACTCGGCACGGGCGGCCGGATCATGCAGTTCCGGAGAGGTCGGCTCCACCCGCGCCAGGTCGGCGAGCAATCGTGCACCGACCGCCTGCTTGTCGGCATCACGGTGGCCGAGCAGGCGAAGCGCCGTCAGCATGATGGTCGAGCTGGAGGGCCGGACCTCGGTCTGGAATGGCATGATGCTGTCCTCGGTCTTGATGATCGGACCGGGCGCCGGCACCGGTCCTCTTAAGACTTCATGTGGCGGCGACATGCGATCGTCACAAGACGTAAAAAAGGGCTTTTCAAGCGGCTCACGACTGGCTATAAACCGCGCACCCACCGGGACATGGTGGGCCTCGCGAGAGACTGCGGGGGTGTAGCTCAGTTGGTTAGAGCGCCGGCCTGTCACGCCGGAGGCCGCGGGTTCAAGTCCCGTCACTCCCGCCACTCGCACGGGTTTCAAAACGCCCGGTCCATCACATGATGGGCCGGGCGTTTTACTTTTGCTGTCCTTGGCCGGCACGTTGATCGCGACAGCGCGCATTTCACCTGCGAATCACAACCATTGATGTTGACGGCCCGTTCGCCGCTTTCTACGCTTTCCCGATCACGGGGACCGGCCGCCGCCCATTGATATGGTGGTTCCGCCCCCTTTGGATCGGGTTGCTGGAAGGATTGCGGGCGTGACGACGACGGTGCTGACCGACGAACTGATCCTGTGCGCGGCGCCCCCCGCTGATCGCGACATCGATGCGGCGGGATTCGCCGCCATCTGGCTGGCGGCGGATGTCTATGCCCGCGGCCAGCGGCTTCTTGGCCGGTCGGCGCGGGTTCTGATCGCCGCCGGCGGTGGCGGAGATGGCGACGGGGTCGGCGCGCCCGCCACCCTGCGGCGGGCCGGTGTCGACATCGATGGCGTGCTGACCCTCGGTGGCGGCACCCCCGGCGTGCTGCCCCTGCGGCGCCACAGGCCCCGCCAGATCGGCGACCGGCCGATGCCGGTGCGCCTGACGGTTTTCGCCGGGCGGGACGTGGTCACCGCCCGCAGCCTGATCGACGCGGTCAGCGAGATCGATGATCTGGGGCCGGTCACCGACACCCGCATCATCGCACCGCCGCCGCTGACCGATCTGTCGGGGGGCAGTTTCGACCCCAGCACCGGCCGCGCCATTTTCCTGACCGACCTTCTGGACCGGATGCCGGCCGAGGCGCTGCGCTTCTATCTGGCGCTGATGTCCGAGCCGCAGGACGCGCGCGAATTGTCGATGGCCGATCTGGCCCGCACGCACAACCTGTTCATGGTCCGCGATCTGGGCACATCACTCGCCGCCATCTCCAACCTCGATCCGGTGGCGGGCACGGCGCTGGCGCAGGACCGGCCGGAAGACGATCTGATGCTGGATTTCCGAAACCGCCTGCATGTGGCGCTCGATGCCCGCAGCTTTTCGCTGGCGGCCCTGGCCGGCGTGGTGCTGGGCGTCAACGGCCAGATGAAGCAGGCGCGGCTCTATGGCACGCCGGAGCGCATCCCGCGCCTCGCCGGCCTGTTCCAGCTCTTCGCCCGCCCCCTGATGCCCACCGCCGCCGATGGCATCGCGGCCTTTCTGGGGCTGGGTCAGGGCTGGGGGGAGCCGTGGGCCCGTGTCGGCGGCGAAATTCCGTCATGCAGCGCCCGTCTGGTGCGAGGATCGGCCCCAGGCTTCGATGCCGTCGACGAGGCAGCACTGGTGGCGCTGGAATCCGGCATGGCCGCCGCCTGACGCCCAGGTGCAGCCGGACGACCCGAGCCCATTAAACAGCCCGCTCAGTCGAACAGGCTGTCGATATCGCTTTGCGACACCTTGCTGGCGTCATCGATCGGGCCGTTGAGCAGCCGGGCATCGCCCTCGCGTTCCGCCGGCGGCGGCAGCGCCGCCACCTGATCGTGACCGACGATTTCCAGCAACTCTTCAAGATGGGCGTCGACCTGTTGCAACACCCGGCGGACCTTGGCGATGCGCTGGCCGGTCAGATCCTGAAAGCCGCAGGCTTCGTAGAGCGCGGTGATTGCCAGACCGGCATTGGCGAGCGCCGCATGCGCCTGATTTTCCGGTGCCAGTTCGGCGCTCACCGCATCGAGGGCAGCCTCGATCGCCTCGATCTGCGACAGGATCGCTTCAGTGGCCGCCTCGGTCCCTTCGACCACGCCTTCCAACGCCTCGGCGGCCAAGGTCAGCGGGTCTTCGCTCGCGGCCGGATGCCTCAGCACCGCCACCGCGCGCCTGATCCGATCGATAGGCGCGGCCTGTGGCATGTCCATACCGACATCGCCCCAGTCGATGTCATCGTCTGCAGGCTCGGTTTCGTCCGTCGCCATCCGTGCCCGTCTCCTGGCCGTCATGTCTCCGGCCGGGGCCGGACCACGTCTCTCAAGCGCCATGCAGCGCCGTCGGACGAAGTTTAAGGCATTCACCCCGGACGGGAAAGCGTCCCCCGCCGGCTTTTCGCAGTGCGGCAGAGACATGTGTCGCCCCGGCACCGAGAATGCATGGCGGGCGGTAAAGAATGTGTCAACGCACCCGCACGCGATGCAGACATCACGAGCTGAAGCGCCACCGGAGATGCTTTGACGCTCTGGCGATTATTCACCGAAGACGCGCAGGAAATTTCCGGCATAGAACGCCGCGTGCTGCGCCTCTGTACAACCGGCGAGCGAGGCATCAAAGGCCCCCACCGGATCCTGCCCGCCTTCGATGTGCGGATAATCGGTGGAAAAGGCATAAAGCCGGCTGTCGGAGGCCCGGATCAATGCCCCGACATCCTCGTGGTGATAGGGCGTGAACAGGCATTGATCGAGAATCTGTTCCGATGGCCTGCGGCCCGGCGCTCGGCCCGATCCGGCGAAGATCCGCTCCGCCAGGGCATCCAGGCGGCGCATCATGCCGGGCACCCAGGCTCCGCCGAATTCGGCCACCACGCAGCGCAGATCCGGATGGCGTTCCAGCACGCCGTCGAAGACCAGCTTGCTCAGGAAAACCTGTACGCGGTCCGAGGCAAAGATAATCTCTTCGGGCCGCGGCGCGTCGTCGCCATCCAGCATCTCGGGCGGGATCACCTCTCCCGGTCCAGTCATCCGCATCGCGACGTCGAGTGGCGGCATGATGTGGCTGGCAAGCACCAGCCCCGCTTCTGCCATCCGCGCCCAGACCGGCTCCAGATCCCGCGGCCGGAAGGCATAACCCGGCAACCCCTGATGCGGCACCCAGACCGCGCGCAAGCCCAGGCGGATCACATGCTCCAACTCGTCACGCGCAAGGGCGGCATCGTCGATCGGCAGCAGGCCCACGCCCAGCAGCCGCGCGTCGCCGGCACAGAAGGCCGCCATCGCCCGGTTGAGCGCCCGCGCCGTACCATAGGTCAATGGCAGCCCGCCCTGGCCGAAGAAGACCGGGACCAGCGAGAAGGACGGGAAGACCACCTGCCTGTGCAGCCCCAGAAGGTCGAGCGCCTGGCCCCGCTCGCCGCCATCGAAGGCGCCGAGCGCGTGATAATCCTTGGGTCCGGCCAGAAGATCGGTGCCGCGCGCGGCGCGGTCGGCAATGGTCTCCGGCCCATGATGGCCCTGCGCGATGGCCTCGCCCACCGTCGCCTGCCGGCGCTCGGTGTCCATCGCGATCCGCGGCAGCGCCTCGCGAAAGCCTGGATCAGCATGCGCCCGCAGAAAATCCGGCAGCTCCATGACATGGCTGTCGGCGTCGCAGAACAGACGCCGGCAGGCCTGACGTCTGGAAGGATCGGTCATCGCCTGCCCCCTGTCGTCGACAACAGCCGCGCCCGCATCTGAATGCGGAACGCCTCTTCAAGATCAGCCGCCTGAAACCGGTATCCCACCATCTGCGCCAGGGCGATGAGCCCGTCCATATCCGCCGGCCCGACGGCATCGACCGGAGATCCTCGTCGCTGACTGCCCAGAAAGCCCAGCGCGGCCTGGATGCCCGATATCGGCATATCAGCTCCTGTTCCTGCCCGGTGCCGCCACAGTCTGACGCGCCGCCGCGAAGGCCAGCAGCACGCCGGCTGTGGTGAAAATCCGCCGGTCGTCGGGCACGTCGATGATATCCGCTTGAGATTCCATGTGGTCTGGCGCCTGGTCGGGCCGTGGCCAGATCATGTCCGCGCCGACTGCCCAGCTACCGTCACTCAGTTGCGTCCGCAACAGCCCGGCCAGAATATCCCTGGCGGCGCCATGGTCACCACCGGCAATGACGATGCGCGCGATCGCCGCGACACAGAAGGGGCTGAGCGCCGCCAGATCCTGCGCCTTCGCCCAGGCGACCGCCCGGCCGACCGCCGCCTCGTCGCCCTGCATGGCCAGCGCCTCGGCGGCAAGTGCCGTCGGATAAGCGGGCGTGCGCCACCAATACGGCGTCCAGCTGCCATCCGGGGCCTGGCTGCGACGCAGCAGCGGGATCAACTGGTCAGGCAGAAGCAACGCGCAATTGGCCATGACACAGCCATGGGTCGCCCGCCAGCCGGCATCAGTAACATCGACCGCCGCGAAGCGGATCCGGGTGGCGGTGCCATAGGTCAGGAAGCCGTCATCGGTCATGTGGCTGCGCAGAAACCCGCGGGCCGCAACCGCAGCCGGGCTGTCGCCCGCCCCCAGCGCATCCAGCGCCTTGACGATCGAGGCAGTGGTATCGGTATCGACCGGCGCGATCTCATTATGCCCCCAGCCGCCACCGGCCTGCTGGCGCGCGCCCAGCGCCTGCAAGGCCGCCCCTGCCACCGCCAGTGCGCCAGCCTCGCCAGTGGCGGCAAGGGCCAGGGCGGCGACGCCCGTGACCCAGTTGTTGCAGCCGCCATTGACCCAGTTGAAATCGCCCCAGAGCCCGTTCTGCTGGCGGGTCCGCAGCAGGAATGCCGTCGCATCCGCCGTCGCGGCGGTAATGGAGGGACGCGGACGGATGGCGAGCCCGGCGGGCAGTGCTTGCGGGGCCGGACGCCCGAAGCCACGCCGCCAATGATGTTCCACCCCGATATAGGCCTTGGCCTGACCGCCGCCATCAGCCCCGATTGCGAGTTTCAGATGCGAGACATGGCACCGGACCGCCGGATAGGCATCTTCCGGGCCACGGATCGTCGGCAGGATCCAGGCTGCCGGCCATGGCTGGCCGGCATCGCCGGCGGCGATGGTGGCCTCGATGTTGACCAGGGCCGCGCGCTTTTCGATCGTGCACAAGCCGTGCGCGCACAGATGGTCGAGGATGCGGTCCCAGCGCCCTGATGGCAGCGGGTGATCGCAGAAGATCTCGAAGCCGATCGAGGGCCGCACCTGGCCGTCGACAAGATCGATCGCCACCGCCACACGATCTGCCACATCCACCAGCGCGGCGAAATGACCCTGAAGACGGGCGATGTCTCCCGGCCATCCAATCCGGTCCAGCAGGCCGGGCAGCGCGGCCGGCGTAATACCTTTGTAATTCACCCGCAGCACATCGCCGCGGCCCGACATGACACCGATATGGCCGATCGTGACCCCGCGCTCCGCGACGTCGAACAGACGATCGTGCGGCTCTGCTCCATCTGCACCGCAAAGCCGAGCCAGTGTCTGGCGAAGGACGGTGCGCCGCCGGGTCCGGACCGCCGGATCATCAAACCGCAGATCACACGCCAGAAACAGCGCCGGCGGCTGTGGCAGCCCGCCATCAGGTGCCGTGTCCCATTCCAGATAGAGCGGGTCGAACCAGCCCTGCAACCCGTCCTCATCAGCGATCCAGCCGCGCAGAAACGCGACGAGTGGCGCACCGGCCCATCCACCGCCCCGCTCATTCAGGTGGCGTAGCAGGATCTGAGGATCTCCGTCCTGGCTTGTGATCATCTGGTGAAGATCGACCGCCGCCTCATCTGCACCGAGCCGGATTTCAAGTGCGAGACGCGGCACCGGCGGCAGCAGGGCGGCCGCCTCGCGGATCGCCCGATGCCGCCCGGCCGGCACCAGCACATCAGCCAGCCGGGGCACCAGCAGATCGAAACAGCCGGCGGGCGTCAGCCCGGGAATGGCAGGCTCAGGCCGCAACGGGCGCACCATCAGCCGCAAGCCAGGCATCGACGGTGGCGGCGGCGGCGCGGAGCGCGCCAAGACGGTCGGGCAGGCTCAGGCGGTAAATGGCTGCCTGTCGCGACAGGCCCGCCGTGACGCGGATCGCCTCCCGCGAGGGCAGAGCCGAAAGAGCCAGGGGATCAGGGGTCAGGTTGGCGGCCAGTCCGCGCAGGGCATCGGCCCCTGCGGCCCGGTTCCAGCGGGGGCCCTCCAGGTCCGGATCGCGCGCATCAAGCAGCAGAACCGCCTTGATCGGCACCATGGCCGGCTGCGCTCCGAAAGCAGCGGCCGGCAACAGGAATTTGTTCCCCGCCGCCCCCGGCAGGGACCAGCGGGTTGCCAGGGTGGCCGGGTCGAAGCCAAGCGCCCGGGCGGTATCGGCATTGACCCGTGTCGCGGTCCCACCCGCCGCGGCATGCCAGCATCCGTTGTTCCCGACGATCCGCACAAGATCATCGGCGAGGGGTTGCCAGCCTGCCCGGTAAAGGGCGCCGGCCAGGCTGGATTTCCCCGCCCCTTTCCGCCCCATGATCAGAACCGCCGCCCCCTGCTTGACCAGTGCCGCCGCATGGAACGAGACCAGCCCCATCCGGGACATGATGGTTCGCATCACCGGCTCGACAAACAGACTGTTCAGGTCGTTGCGGTCGAGAGCTGGAAGACTGTCCGACAGCACGCGCCGGCCATCACCAGAGATCAGGAACCGGCAGATCGGCCTTCCATCGGGCCCCGCAAAGATCTGCTCGATCCAGGTCGCGCCATCGCGTTCGATCGGCACGGCAGCACCGGTCGGGACACCGGCCATCGATAGCCGGACGACGCACAGATCACGCCATGTGACATCCGCCATCGCCATGTCGGGATGCGCACCATCTCCGCCGGACATGGTGACGCGGAGGCCGTGGATCGCACAGGACATCTGGTAATCCCACAGGCAAGCCGGAGCCGCTACGAAGTGTAGGTGCCATCAGTCTCCGTCGCCTCAGAGTTCTGCGTCAGTTCCTCGACCGATCCGTGTTCACAAAGAAGCGACGGCTCGAATGCCGGCTTGCGTGCTGTAACACCATCTTCTTCAACCATGTCGCGCGGCATCATATTACCTCATACGGTTTGTTAGCTTTTAATATAATTCAAATAAAATGCATGGTAAAGTGGCATGAAGAGACAGGGAACAATAAATTTCCGTCCAGCACTCCGAGTCTGCCGCTCCATTCACGCTTTGGAGTCGACATTCATCAACGCCGCGTGGCCTGCAGGATCAGAGAAAATGCCCATGCTCTATCGCTTCAGTTCCGATGTGCTCCAAGTCGATGTCGATTCGGAGACCATGCTGCTCAATTATGCGTCGGGAAAATATTTCGGCCTCACTGGTGCGGTCGCCCGGGTGGCAGACAACCTCCGCGACGGCGCATCCATCGACGAGATGGCTTGTCATATTGCCGGATATTATGACGTGACCGAGGCCGCTGCCCGTGACGATCTCACGCGTATTCTGATAGAGTTGCAAAAGGCCGGCCTCGTCATCTCGTCGGAGACGTGATCCGGCACTGCCGGATCACTCGTCGAGGCCCGATCACTCGTCGAGGCCCGATCACTCGTCGAGGCCCGATCACTCGTCGAGGCCCGATCACTCGTCGAGGCCCGATCACTCGTCGAGGATATCCTCGCGCTGGTCCTCATACTCATCCGGGGTGATGGCGCCCTTGTCATAGGCGCCCTTCATATCCGACAGCGCCTCGCCCTTGGTGCGGCCGTCGACCGCGACGGAGTCGTCACCACCACCACAGGCGGAAAGACCGGTGGCAAGGCCAAGTGCCACCACGGCGGCGGCCAGCATGCGCGCGGGGTTGCGACTGGCGGCGGGCATAGCGGGGGCCGTGCGGGTGGTGATCTCAGGTTCGTGCCGCATGAGAAGGCTCCATTCTGGTTGGTTCGTGAACCAGAACTGGACCGCCGACGAGCCGCCAGCAACCTCCGCACGGCGTTGTCACCCGTTTGGCACCGCCACGTCACGGAGACACGGCCCCTGCCCCGCAACGGACACGGAACCCGCGAAACGCACCCTGAAAACGCCGAAGCCGCCGCTGCGAATGATCCTCGCGGATCGGGCAGCGACGGCTTCGAAAAAGATGGTGCCCAGGGGCGGATTTGAACCACCGACACGCGGATTTTCAGTCCACTGCTCTACCAACTGAGCTACCTGGGCGTGCCACGCTGCGGTCTTGGCCGCGGCGTGGGTCGGGTTATAGGGCAAAGCCGATCGGCTGTAAAGCGCCGTTTTCAGCGAAAATGAAGATGCAATGACAGCCCATGCGATATCGCCGGCCACCACCCGCCATCAGTGCTTCAGACTGTCATCCGACCACAAGTCGCTCTCGCTCTCGTCGGCCGGGCGCCCCGGCACCACATAGGTGCCGCTGAGCCAGCGATTGAGGTCGACATCGGCGCAGCGCTTCGAACAGAACGGCCGATAGCGCGCAAGCTCGGCAGCGTCCGACCGGCCACGGCCACAGACCGGACAGGTGCCCTGCCCGGTCTTGACGGCATCCCTGCCGGCGGCGGGTTTCGACGGTGTATCGGTCATCGTCTCTTAACTCCTCTGGGCCGGACACCCCCATGGGGCATGGCCGGTACAGCGGACAGGGGAGGATGGCATGCGCCATCGCAGAGGCTATGGGTCAGCATGCGCCCAGGTCAGTCGCGCTCCGCCAGATCGAAGGCATCACGGGCCATCGACGGATCGGCACGGACCTCGACCACGGCATCGGTCAGTTCCGACACCGCCTCGACCATGCCCACGCGGCTGTCGGTCAACAGGGCGGCAACGTCGGGCGACGCCATCACGGTCAGGGCGCGCGCGGCGACCCGCCCGGGCCGCGGGCGCAGCAGCAGCCGGCGGGCCGCGCGCATCACCTCATAAGCCACGGTCTCGGCCGATTTCACCCGGCCGGTGCCGCCGCAGGTGTCGCAATCTTCTGTCAGCACCTGTGACAGGCTCTCGCGGCCGCGCTTGCGGGTCATCTGCACCAGACCCAGTTCCGACATCGGCAGCACCGTGGTCGAGGCCCGATCGGCCACCAGCGCCGCGCGGAAGGCGTCATAGAGCTTCTGGCGGTTCTCCGTCCGCTCCATGTCGATGAAATCGACCACGATCAGCCCGCCCAGATTGCGCAGCCGCAATTGATGGGCGATGACCTCGGCGGCTTCGAGATTGGTATGCATCACCGTCGCTTCCTGGTCGGCCTCGCCGACGAAGCGTCCGGTGTTCACGTCGACCGCCGTCAGTGCCTCGGTCTGGTCGATGACGACGAACCCGCCCGACGGCAGCCGCACACGGGGTTGCAGCGCCTCGGCGATCACATCCTCGACCCCGAAACTGTCGAACAGCCCTTCCGGACGGTCCCACAGCCGGATGCGGTCGACCAGATGCGGCATGAAGCGTCGGGCGAAGGCCAGTGCCCGTTCATAGGCCACCGGCTCGTCGATCAGCATTTCGGCCACACCTTCCTGCGCCTGATCGCGCAGCGACCGCAGCAGCGGGTCAAGGTCGACATGCAGCGGTCGCGGCCCGCCGCCACGCGCGGCGCCGGCTTCCAGATCGGCCCACAGCGTCCGCAGATAGGCGGCATCGGCCTCAAGTTCGGCGGCGGACGCGCCCTCGGCCGCCGTGCGGACGATGAAACCGCCCTCGCCGGCATCGGTCAGCGGCTGGACGATCTCGTGCAGCCGCTCGCGCTCGACCTCGCTGTCGATCCGCCGCGACACCCCGACACCGCCTTGAAAGGGCGTGAACACCAGGTGCCGGCCAGGCAGGCTGATATTCGCGGTCAGCCGGGCACCCTTGCCCTTCACCGCGTCCTTGGTGACCTGCACCATGATCTGGTCACCATCGGCGACACAGTCACCGATCATCAGCCGGCGCGACCGCTGCGTCTGCAATGGCGTCGCCGGCCGCACCTCGACCTCGGCATCGGTCTCGTCGGGCTCCATCGCCGCGGTCACGGCGGCAGCGGCGGCGGCGAGTGCGGCGGCATTGGCCGCCGCCGCGTCCGATGCCTCGCGCGACAACCGGTCGGCCGCGGCACGGGCACGCGGCAGAACCCGCGCGTCATCGGCATGCAGAAAGGCGTTACGACCCAGGCCGACACTGACGAAGGCCGCCTGCATGCCGGGCAGAACCCGCGACACCTTGCCCAGATAGATGTTGCCGACCGCGCTGCGATGGGCCAGACGCTCGATCTGCACGTCGACCACCCGGTCGCCCTCGATCAGGGCCACCCGGGTCTCGTGTTCGGCCTGGTCGATCAGCAGCCGGTTGGTCATCAGGCATCTCCGGCAGCGTTGAAGACATCGATCCCGGATGCCGCCAGCAGCGACGCGGTCTCGACCAGGGGCAGGCCCACGACATTGCTGTATGAGCCGGCAATGAACGGTATCAAGGCGGCGGCCAGGCCCTGGATGGCATATCCACCGGCCTTGCCCTGCCATTCGCCGCGCGCGAGATAGGTTTCACGCTCGGACAGGGACAGGCGTTTGAAGCCGACCTGGGTCATCACCACCCGCGCGCGCGCCTTGCCCGCGCCATCGATGACGCATACCCCACCATAGACACGGTGACGGCGGCCAGACAGCAGATCAAGGAAACGCCGCGCCTCGGCAATATCGGACGGCTTGCCGAGCGCCCGGATGCCGACGGCCACAACGGTATCGGCGGCCAGTACAACGGCCTCCCGGCCATGCAGGCGACCGTCCGGTTCCGCCATCAGCACGCCACGGGCAGCCTCCGCTTTCGCGATGGCCAGCCGCAATGCCAGTTCGCGGGGTGATTCGTCGCGCCGCCGGCTTTCATCGATGTCGGCGGCCTGAACCAGATCGGGCATGATGCCGATCTGCCCCAGCAGGTCGAGACGCCGCGGCGACGCGGAGGCCAGGACCAGGACGGGCGCAGACACCGGACGCCTCACTTGAAGCGGTAGGTGATACGTCCCTTGCTCAGGTCGTACGGGGTCATCTCGACCGTCACCCGGTCGCCGGCCAGAACGCGGATCCGGTTTTTGCGCATCTTGCCCGAGGTGTGGGCGAGGATCTCGTGCTCGTTGTCGAGCTTCACGCGAAACATCGCATTGGGCAGAAGTTCGGTGACGGTGCCCTGAAATTCGATGACGTCTTCTTTTGCCATGTGGCCTGCTGCTTCCTGTAGACTTCGGGAGAGTGGGGAACCTGGAGTGATAAGCCATGCGCACGCGCCGCCTGCAGCAGACGCCGCGGCGACGCGTGGAAACTTGTTCGATCGCCACAGGCGCTGAACGCCCGCGGAATTGAGCGGCGAATTATCCGCCGATGGCATCACAGACGCAACCCTTATCCACCCATGGCGACCCCAGACACGAAGAAGCCGGCCCGGACACGAAGAAGCCGGCAGGGCGTGCGGCTCTGCCGGCTGCAGGGATGCCATCTCGATGGCGGTGGCCAGGCGTTGCAGCCGGTGATCAGGCTTTGCGGCCGGTGATCAGGCTGCGCCAGCCAATGCCGTGGCTGACCTGGATATCGACGAAGCCCGCCTGTTCCATCAGCGACCGCATCTCGGCGACTGAATAGCATCGTCCTTCATACAGATACATCATCAGCACCGAGTATTCGGCGACCGGTGCCGGTCCGGCTTTGTCATCGTCGAGATGCGCGCTGTAGATCGCGACCTGACCTCCGGCATTGAGCGCCGCATAGGATTTCCGCAGCAGAACCGCACCGCTTTCAAGCGTCCAGTCGTGGAGGATGTGGGTGTAGAGATGGGTGTCGAAGCCCTCTGGCAGCGGGTCGGCGAACATGTCGGCGCCGATCACGTCGATCCGATCGACCAGGCCGCGCTGATCGATATGCCAGCGCGCGACATCATCGACCGGCGGGCGTTCCAGCACCGTCACCGACACATCCGCGTGCCGCGCCACGATCGCGCTCGAATAGATGCCCGAGCCACCGGCCACATCCAGCAGCCGCGCCCCCGGCACCTGAAGCATCCGTGCCAGATCGGGTGCCAGCACCGCCCCGCGGCTGTCCATGACGGCGGTATAGTACCGGGCGAAATCGGGACGGCGCATCAGGTCCGTCCACTCCTCCTTCGCGTTACCGGCCTCGGATTTCCCGGCATGCCTGGCCTCCCAGGTCCTGGAATGGCCGCTCTGCAGGACATAGAGCAGATCCTGAACGCCGGCGCGTTCCTTCAACGAGGCGTAATACGGTCTGAGATCGTTTGCCGAACCGGCGACCATATGATCGAGGGCGAGCGCGCTTGGCCGCAGGCCGTGGTCGTCCTCGACCAGCAGCCCCCAGGACAACAGCAGCGTGAACATGGTGTCGGCCGGGCGGGCATGGATGTTCAGTGCCTTGCACACCGCCGCGCGGGGGCCCGGCGATGCCACAAGATGATCGAACAGACCCACCCATGTGGTGGCGACAACGAACATGTCGATCGCGAACGCGGACTCGCGCAATCGAAGCATGTCGTCGGTGGTGGATACGACCTTTTCCGGTGAAGAGATGAACATCGCGGAAACTCCTCGGAAATCAGGGGCACGCAGGTTCGGCGGGCGGCGGCCCTGGCGCACATACGGCATCGCCCATCCGTGCTGGCGGTCTCCGTGATCGCTGCGTCAGCGATCGCGGCGCAGGATAGACATCAGGACGGCGGCGGTGGCCTGCGGCGCCTCGACCGCGAAAGTATGGCCGCATGCGATACGATGGGCCGGCGCCTCGATCGATCCGGCATAGGCCATCGCCGCCTCGGCAGGGATCAAGCTGTCATATACCGGCACGATCACGTCGACCGGACAGGTCATCCGCCCGGCGGGCTCGGCCCGGTCGATCTGGGCCCGGTCGATCTGAGCACGGTCGATCTGAGCACGGGCAAGTCGCGCCAGGCATTCCGGCCGCCGACCATAATACTGGCGATAGCGCAACGACATGACGTCCAGGATCCGGGGGTTGTCCTCGATGAAGCCGGGCGAGAACATGTGGAAGGCGATAACACGCACCAGCATGTCGACATCGCCGGTATCCGCCACCCGTGCCAGGTTGTTGAACCACTGCCGCCAATAGGACTGAAAACCCGGCGTCGACACAGCACCCAGCACGACATGGCGCGGCGACAATCTGCCCCGAGAGACCAGCGACCGAACGATGTCCGCGCCGGCCGAGAACCCGACCAGGGTTGCTGACGAGATATCGAGGCAAAGCTCGTCGAACAGGTCGGCGATCACCGTGCAGTGATCGTCGAAGGTTACGATGTCGGGGCCGCTGTCACTCAACCCTTGATTGAGCATATCGAAGCCGACCGACATCACGGTCTGCGGCAGCAGGCTTTGAACGCCCTGCCATGAGTCGATGCTCTGGAACAGGCCGTTGACGAAGATCAGCGGCGGCCCTTCCCCTGAGATTTCGACATGCATGCCGCGCCGGCTGCGCAGCCGGGTGACGGGCGGGTCAATCGGCTCCGGGCGGTGACGGGTGACGATCGTCATGGCGCATCCCCGATTGCCTGAACGATCCGTCGGGCATCGCCCTCGAAGCGGCGGTCCAGGGCATGCAGCCAGCGCTCCAGCCCGAAGGCGACACAGCCGGTGCTCGCGACCGTGCCGTTGATGGTGATGCCGCAGCGTTCGCCGAAGAAGTTCCGGTGATAGTTCAGCGAGGCGATGGCAAGCGTGCCATCGAAGACGAATTCCTCCTTGGTGGGAAACAGACCGGCGGCAAGCGCGCGGTCGCTCGACCGGTCGAAGAACGGATCGGTCGCGACCTCGATTTTCAGATCCAGCCCCAGCACCTGCCCCAGCCCCAGGATGCGCTGGCGGAAATGGCCCAGATGGGCGGTGATGCTGGCGGGCAGGCCGATGCGGACGATTTCGCGCATGGTGAAACCGCGCAGCCGTTCCAGCCCCTTGTAATGGGTCTCGTTCCTGAAGCACTGGGCGACCGTCGTTATCACACGGTCCTGGCCGAGATCCTGCCCACGCGCATGGAGATAGACGTTGTAGCAGGCGGCAGGCGGCAGCGCGAAAGCCGCATCATCCAGGTCCGCCGCAGGAATCCGGTCGGCCGTCGCTGCCGGGTCGTTGTCGGAATAAGCCGTCCAGCGCCGTTCCGACACCGTGCAGGCACAGAGCCCCAGATGCGGAAAGTTGTGGAAATAATCGAACCGCGCCAGATCCCGCAAGGGCAGCAGATAGGGAAACCGCATCTGCTCGGCACCGACCTCGCCGGCGCGACCCAGGATCCAGCGCTCCAGGGCCTGTTGAACGGCCATGCCCTCGGCACTGAGGACCGCGAAGCCGTCGACCGCCTGGAACAAAGGCGATGTATCCATCACGCGACCTCCCCCAGAACGCCGTCGCGGATCCGACGGATGGTGCGCATGTTCTCGATATCGATCTTCGCGATATCGATCTCCCGCTCCACCAGCTCTTCAAGAAAAGCCACGAAGTTCATGATCGACAGGCTGTCGAGAATCCGGCTTTCGATGATGTCGGTATCCAGATCGACGGGGCCGGGATCGCCGCCATGGCGCCGGCGGTAATTTTCGACGATCCAGTCCGAAATGGCGCGCTGCCAGGTCTCTGTTGTGGTCACAGCACGACCTCCCCGTCACCGAGAATGGTCTGGTCGCGCAGAAACCCGATAGCGCGACCAAGCATCTTGTTGTGATGAGCGCGACGGGCCGGATGCTGGCGCAGCAGGTTGCGCATCCTGAACGGATCTGAGCAGCCCGCATCCCGATAGACCTCGGCGCGGTACAGCACATCGATGCTGCGCGCCATATAGCCCCGGATATGGGCATCCAGCCGAGCGCGCGCGGCGTCAGGGTCGGGCGCCGCCGACATCAGCCTCTGATGAAGAAGCACCACCATCCGCCGGCCGAAGGCGACATGCCGGCTTTCATCCAGATGGTGCAGCCAGTTTACCTGCCGGATGATCGGGGGCACCACCTCGCTGCGGCCGACCCTCATATTGATGTATTCAACAATTTCCTCAAAGATCAGTATGTTGACGAAGACGACAAGATCACGTTCCTCTGGTGTCGTCTCGTCACCCTCGAACATCTTTATTTCGGGAATTCGATAGATCTTCCCAGAATAGTCTTTGCATATCTTTGCAAAAAACCACATGTGCTCGTTTTCTTCACCAAGAAAATGATGTAGGAAGTCATCAGCAAACTGAAACTCGGGGGTGTCTACGCGAAGGGCGACCTCGACGAGCGCCTCCCGGATACCGTGGATATTTAAACTGTAAAAATTGACAGATTCCCACTTCGATATCTCGATCAGAGTCTTCTCTGAAAATGTCTCCATATATTCCGTGCCATAAATGGTCAACAGCTCGGCATCCATCCACATTTTCCCGGGATCGATAACCTGCGGCCATTCTATTGTCGTGTACGGATTCCAGTAATTGTTAACAGAGCGTTTAGATAGACGGTCTATGACATCATCCGCGGCGATCATGGAATTCCCTCCACCCATTTTTTCATCAAGCCGGTAAGCCCGGCCTTTTCATTTTTCAAAGAAACTAAAGCACAGTTACACGCAATCTGGAACTCTATTTAATAACCAATGGTTGATTTTTGCTGACGAGGGCGCCGAGCAGAAGCGCCACGGCCGATGCCGCCAGTCCGATCGACAACCGGCCGGTCGCATCGGCCAGCCACCCGGCCACGACCGGCCCCAGCGTCTGGCCGAAGGCGAACAGCAGGGTGAAAACGGCGATGGCCCGCCCCCATGCCTCCTGGGGCAGCGACTGGCGGAGAAAGGCCGTCGCCGCCGCCGGCGTGATGAAGAAGGCGCTGCCGAACAACGCCGCCGACAGCAGCATCACCGGCAACGAGGTGTCGATCAAAGGCAGTGAAGCGCCGACGGCGACCACCAGAACCGTGGCCGCCATCGGCGTTCCGCCCGACCAGCCGGCAAGCGCGTGGCGCCAGATGCGGTGCGAGAGGGCCGTCACCACGCCCAGTACCACCCACACCAGCGCAACGTTGCCGGGCGAGGCCCCGGCCTCGGACATATGAGCGATGATGAACGTCATGTAACCGATATAGCCGAAGGCGAACAGAACATAGCCGGCAGCCAGCCAGGCGAAGGGACGGATCGACCAGGACGCGCGCATCGCCGGCCGCGGCGGCAGCGCAATGGCCCGCGCCGCCGCCCAGGTGCCGAGGCAGGCCGCACAGGACAACAGGCCCAGAACGATCCAGGCCATATCCCAGGCACCATTGCCCTGGCTGGCGAACAGCCAGGGCAGCACGCCGCCCGACACGGCAATCCCCAGACCGCCCCCCGAAAAATAGACCGCGATCGCGGCCGACGCGCGCCGCCCGTCGCCATCGCCGATCCTGGCTGCCAGCGCACCACCCGAAATGAACACGAATGCCCCGCCCACCCCTGCCACGGCACGCAGGCCCAGAAGCGTGGGGTAATGGCTGGTCATGCCCGACAGCACCAGGGCAAGCGCCGACATCACCATGCCGGTATTCAACAATGTCCGTGCCCCGGCCCGGTCGATCGCCCGCAGCGTGACAAAGGCCCCAAGCAGATACCCGATGGCATTGGTGGTGTTGACCCAGCCGGCTTGGGTATAGCTCCACGACAGATCGCTGCGCATCGCGGGCAGGATCAGGGCGAAGGCGAAGCGTGCCAGGCCGTTGGATGCGGCCGGCCCCAGCGACAGGCCCAGTGCCAGAAGATAGTCCCGCCGCAGAGACACCGGAGCGTCGCCACCGGCGGCGGCCGGCCATGATCTCTGAAGCCGCGCCGCCGTATCGCCAGCCCGATGCCTGCCCTGTTCCATCAACCCGATCCTCGTCGCCACAGATGCGCACCGCGCCTGCTCAGGCTCACACCTGCCATGCCACGCGACCATCGAATTTATCTATGATTGAATGGTATGAATTCTGAACATGGTGAACGGATCGCCCGACATGCTGCCATCGACCAAGGCCCTGCGCGCGGTGGAAGCGGCCGCCCGTCGACGAAGCTTCACCGGTGCCGCCCACGAACTGGGCCTGACCCATGGGGCGGTCGCGCAACAGATCAGGGGGTTGGAGGCCAGCCTCGGCTGCCAGTTGTTCGTGCGTCACGGTCACGAGATGATCCCGACGCCGGCATGCAGCGATCTGGCGGTGACGCTGCGCAACGCGCTGGCGATGATCGAGGCGGCGATATCCCAGGCGGCGCACGTGCCGGTCGTCGGCCTGCTGACCGTCAGCACCCTGCCCGCCTTCGCGACCCGCTGGCTGATCCCGCGCCTGCCGCACTTCAGCGCGCTTTATCCGGCGATCGACATGTCGTTGCGGGCAACCCAGGCGCTGGAAGAACCGGGGCAGGCCGATGTGATGGCGTCGATCCGCTATGGCGCCGGGCTCTGGCCGAAGCTGGCCGCACATCGCCTGTTCGGCGAAACGGTGTTTCCGGTTTGCGCACCGGACCTTCGTGACCGACATTCGCCGGCAGCCCCGTCCGAACTGGTCGACATGCCGCTGCTGCGCTATCCCCGCCAGCCGTGGGCACCCTGGTTTCAGGCCGCCGGCCTGGATCTGCCCGAACCGACACGTGGCCCGATCTATTCCGAGATGCTGCTGCTGCTGGAAGCGGCCGCCGCCGGCCATGGCGTCGCCCTTGCCCGCGAACATCTGGTGGCCGGCGACCTGCGGACCGGCCGCTTGGTCAGGCTGTTCGATATTGCCATCCAGGATCCGTTCGCCTATCACCTGGTCTGGCGGCCAGCCGATCAGGCGGCACCGCAATTGAGCGCCTTCGTGGCCTGGATCATGGCCGAAGCTGAGGATTACATCCGCGCCGGCATCATGCACAGGCAGGTGCCATCTGTACCGGACGTCACCTGATCCGCCGGCGCGGCGCGCATCCCCTCGTCAGAGCGCCATCGAGCCCATCGGCGGAAACCGCTGGCGGATGCGGCGCATCAACTGGTCGCGGACCTCGCGGAACGCGTCGAGTTGCTGATCGCGGCTGCCCTCGGCGATCGACGGGTCGAAGGTCGGCCAGTATTCGACGTCGCACGCCATGTCGCGCGTCAGCTCGACCGCCTTGTGCTGCGCCTCGGGCGACAGCGACACGATCAGGTCATAAGACCCGTCTTCCAGATCGTCGAAGGTTTTCGGCCGGTGCTTCGACAGATCGACGCCCAGTTCCTCGGCCACCGCCACCGCGAACGGATCGACGGGCGCACGCCTGACACCGACGCTGTCGACGAAGATCCGCCTGCCATGCAGCAGTTTCAGCATGCCCTCGGCCATCGGCGAGCGAATCGAGTTGAGCGTGCAGCAGAACAGCACGCTCGACGGCATCCGCAGTCTCGGCCGCCCGGTTGCGTCTGCGATCATTGCCGGATATGCAGCACGCAAAGCAGCGTGAACAGGCGGCGCGCGGTGTCGAGATCCAGCTCGACCTTGCCCTCCAGCCGATCCTTCAGCAGTTCCGAGCCTTCGTTGTGAATCCCGCGCCGGCCCATGTCGATCGCCTCGATCTGCGACGGGCTCTGCGACTTGATCGCGGAAAAATAGCTTTCGCAGATCATGAAATAATCTTTCACGATACCGCGAAACGGCGCGATCGGCAGCGTGACGCGGGTCAGCATCCGGCCGGTTTCATCACTGATATCGAAATACAGCCGGTTGTCCTGAATGCTCAGCAGCAGATCGAACGGCCCGTCCGACGAAACCCCCAGCGGCGCAAAATGGTTCTGCTCCAGCAGATCGAAAATCGCCACCTTGCGCTCATGCTCGACCTGCGGCCCCAGTGCAACCACGCTGCCCTGATCGAGCTTGAGGCTGGCGATCCGCGGATGTGCCGGGCGGTGTTTCTCCGCATCGGCGGGTTGCGGCTCGTGACTGTCGGCCATTATGGAGCGGCTCCTCGGATCGACGGGTGACCGGCAGGCAGGTGCCGGTCGGCTCGACGGGTGACCGGCAGACAGGTGCCGGTCGGCTCGGCAGGTGACCGGCAGACAGGTGCCGGTCTGGGGCTTCGGCCTGCGCGGTGCCCGCCCGACACCAGGCGTCGGGATCAGTCGCCAGACACATCCAGCCGGATGGCAACCGACAGGGCATGCGCCCCCAACCCTTCCGCTTCGGCCAGGCTGATCGCATGGCCGCCGATCACCCGCAGCGAATTCTCATCGCAGGCGATCAGTGAACTGCGCTTCATGAAGTCGAGCACCGACAGGCCCGAAGAGTACCGCGCGCTGCGTGCGGTGGGAAGCACGTGGTTCGGCCCCGCGACATAGTCACCGATCGCCTCGGGCGTATACCGTCCCAGGAAAATCGCGCCGGCATTGCTGACCCGGGCCGCCAGGGCATCGGGGTCGGTAACCGCCAGTTCCAGATGTTCAGGCGCGATGCTGTCGATCAGCGGCGCGGTCTGCATCAGATCATCGGTGACGATGATCGCGCCGTTCTCGCTCCAGCTCTGCCGGGCGATGGCGCCCCGCGGCAGGCGGCTCAGCAGCTCGTCGACCGCCGCGGCGACGCGGTCGGCATAGGCCGCGTCATCGGTGATCAGGATCGACTGGGCGGCGCTGTCATGCTCGGCCTGCGACATCAGATCGGCCGCGATCCAGCGCGGATCGTTATGGGCGTCGGCCACCACCAGAATCTCCGACGGCCCCGCGATCATGTCGATGCCGACCGTGCCGAAGACCTGACGCTTGGCCGCCGCCACATAGGCGTTGCCCGGCCCGACGATCTTGTCGACCGGTGCCACGGTCTCGGTGCCATAGGCCAGCGCCGCGATCGCCTGGGCGCCGCCGATCCGGTAGATTTCGTCGACACCGCAGATCCGCGCCGCCGCCAGCACCAGCGGGTTCAACACGCCGCCGGGCGTCGGCACGACCATGGCGATGCGCTTCACACCCGCCACCCGCGCCGGAACGGCGTTCATCAGCACCGATGACGGATAGGCCGCCTGACTGCCGGGGACATAGATGCCCGCCGCCGCGACCGGCCGCCAGCGCGCGCCCAGCCGGACACCGGTATCGTCGGTATAATCCATATCCTGCGGCACCAGCCGGGCATGGTAGGCGCGGATCCGGTCGGCCGCCACCTCCAGGCTGTCTATCAGATGGCGCGGGCAACTGGCCACGGCCGCATCCACCTCATCGGCACCGATGGTGAGGCCGTCTGCACCGATGGTCATGTGGTCGAAGCGGGTGGTGTAGTCGATCACCGCCGCATCACCGCGCAGCCGCACATCATCCAGGATCGCCCGGACAGCGTCGTTCACCTCGTCGGTGGTTTCGCGCTTCATGCCCAGCAGGGCCTGGAAGGCGTGGGGGAATAACGGGTCGTTGACGTCAAGCCGCTGCGGCATTGCTCACCACCTCGCGAAAACGGTCGATCCAGCCGCCGATCGTCTGCGGCCGGGTTTTCAGAGCCGCACGGTTGACGACCAGATACGACGTCACCTCGGCCACCGTCTCCACCTCGACCAGGCCATTGGCTTTCAAGGTCGAGCCGGTCGAGACCAGATCGACGATCCGGCGGCACAGGCCCAGCTTCGGCGCCAGTTCGATGGCACCGTTCAGCTTGATGCATTCGGCCTGCACGCCGCGCGCCGCGAAATAGGCCCGGGTGACGTGCGGATATTTGGTTGCGACGCGGACATGGCTCCAGCGGCGCGGATCGTCGCCATGGGCCAGATCGGCCGGCTCGGCCACAGCGATATGGCAGCGGCCGATATTCAGATCCAGCGGCGCGTACAGCTCGGCATAGTCGAATTCCATGATCACGTCGCGGCCGCAGACACCGATCTCGGCGGCACCGAACGCCACGAAGGTGGCCACGTCGAAGCTGCGCACCCGCACCAGCCGCACCCCCGGCTGGTTGGTCTCGAATTCCAGCTTGCGCGAGGCATCGTCGAAGAAGTCGGGCTCGGGTGTCAGCCCGGCCTCGGCCATCAGCGGCAGCACTTCCTTCAGGATCCGCCCCTTGGGCAGCGCGATCGTCAGGCCGCGGCGGGGAGAGGTTGCGGGGCTCATCGGCTCTGGTTTCCTTGGATGCTGTCCGGCAGGGGTCGACCTGGACGGGCCGCCGAGCGGTGGCGGTCAGGCGCCCCCGGTCAGCCGGGTGATGTCGGCACCGCAGGCGGCGAGCTTCGCCTCGATGTTCTCGTAGCCACGGTCGAGATGATAGACGCGGCTGACAACGGTTTCACCACGCGCGGCCAGCCCCGCCAGCACCAGCGAGGATGACGCGCGCAGATCGGTCGCCATCACCGGCGCACCGGTCAGCTTCGGCACGCCGCGCACCAGGGCCGATGCGCCATGCAGCACGATGTTGGCGCCCATGCGGTGCAGTTCCGGCACATGCATGAAGCGGTTCTCGAAGATGGTCTCGGTCACCATCGCGGCCCCCTCGGCCACCGTCATCAGAGCCATGAACTGCGCCTGCATGTCGGTGGGAAAGCCGGGATAGACCTGGGTCATCACGTCGGCGCCGCGCAACGGCCCCTGGTCACGAACGATGCGCACGCCGCGATCGGTGACGGTGATCCGCGCGCCGGCCTCTTCCAGCTTTTCCAGCACCGATGCGATCAGCGCCGCATCCAGCCCGGTCAGTTCGACATCGCCGCCGGTGATGGCGCCGGCGATCGCATAGGTGCCGGCCTCGATCCGGTCGGGCAGCACCGAATGTTCGGCGCCATGCAGCCGGGCGACGCCATGGATGGTCAGGGTTTCAGTATCGATGCCCTCGATACGCGCGCCCATCGCGGTCAGGCAGCGCACCAGGTCGCCGATCTCGGGCTCCCGTGCCGCATTGTCCAGAATGGTCGTGCCATCGGCCAGGGATGCCGCCATCAGCAGGTTCTCGGTCGCCCCCACCGACACGAAGGGCATCCGGATATGGGCGCCCTTCAGCCCCCGGGGCGCCGTTGCCCGGATATAACCACCCTCAAGCTCGATGACCGCCCCCAGATCTTCCAGGCCCTTCAGATGCAGGTCGACCGGCCGGGTGCCGATGGCGCAGCCGCCGGGCAGCGACACCTGCGCCTCGCCCACCCGCGCCAGCATCGGCCCCAGCACCAGGATCGAGGCCCGCATCTTACGCACCAGATCATACGGGGCGGTGGTGTTGGTGATCTGCCCGGCATCCAGCGCCAGAACCCGGCCTTCATGGCCGCCGCTGTGGCCGCCATTCATCGTGCAGACCACGCCGTGCTGGGCCAGCAGCTTCACCATGGTGGTGATATCGGCCAGATGCGGCAGATTGGTCAGGGTCAAGGTGTCGGCCGTCAGCAGACCGGCCGCCAGCAGCGGCAGGGCGGCATTCTTGGCACCGCCGATCGGGATGATGCCTTCGAGCGGCCGGCCGCCCCGGATACGGATGCTGTCCATTCCTGGCCCGTTCTGGCTGTGGGTGTCGATAAGGGTGTCGGACTGAAGGCGCGTGGCGCCACCTGACAGGATCATCGCCATGGTCACAGACGCGGCAGCGTCACGCCGCGCTGGCCCATATATTTACCCAACCGGTCCTTGTACGAGGTCTGGCACGGCTGCTCGCCCTTCAGGAACAGGAACTGGCAGGCGCCCTCGCCGGCATAGATCTTGGCGGGCAGCGGCGTGGTGTTGCTGAACTCCAGCGTCACATGGCCTTCCCATTCCGGCTCCAGCGGCGTCACGTTGACGATGATGCCGCAACGCGCATAGGTCGACTTGCCGACGCAGATCACCATGATGTCGCGGGGAATGCGGAAATATTCCACCGTCCGCGCCAGGGCGAAGCTGTTCGGCGGGATCACGCAGACATCGAGCTTGCGGTCGACGAAGCTGCGGTCCGAGAAATCCTTCGGATCGATGACCGCGCTGTCGACATTGGTGAAGATCTTGAACTCGTCGGCCACCCGCGCGTCATAGCCATAGGATGACAGCCCGTATGAGATCATGCCCTCGCGGACCTGCTTCTCGACGAAGGGCTCGATCATCCCCTCGTTCAAGGCGGTCTCGCGGATCCATTGATCGGACATGATCGACATCGGGTGCATCTCCCGCAGATGACAGAAGGCGTTGGCCGGAACGGCGCCGCGCCCGCAACCGGATGGCCCGCGCACACCGGAGTGACGCGGATCGGCCGATGCAGGCAGGGGGGCGACCATCGGGGCGCCGCTGGCCTCTTATAGACGACGCCGCAGCCGGGCTCAACGACGCGTTCGGCAACCCCAGGGCAACGAGTTCAGGTTAACGCGGTGATCGGAATCTCTGGCGCACGATAGTTTGGCGTGATTCAACAGGCTTCCACA
>NZ_BMDZ01000051.1 GCF_014636235.1 Tistrella bauzanensis | reverse complement strand
TCACCTCACCCGAGGGAATCAGCCCCGCAGCGCGGGGGCAAGCGGACATCGACAGGTTTGGAGCCCATTCTGCAACAGGCTCCACAGCGCAGGCTTTTAGCGTCAGTGCGCAATCAGAAAGATATCGATCTGCGGGCGATTCAATGACCACGTCTGGTCATTTGATTCAGTTCCGATATGGCTCCGCCTCATCAGAGACATGCCCATATATTGCTATCTGACCGGAGGAAATGTTGCACTGGATTTTCCGTGGCCCAAAATCAAGGTTTTGTCTTCGTTCAGGGCATGTACAGTGAACTCATAGCGGTGGGTGATTCCGCCAGGAGGGCAAGGACCAGCATAAGTGGGTAGGGCGCCTTTTTCTATGATGCCATGACCAGAATAGGCTATTGTTCCGCCGCCGTGATTGAATGTCCTGAAGTCCAGATCCACCATTTGTATATCCACAAATCTGGTCTCTGCGGGCACATTGGCAATGCGGATTTCAGGTGAGACAGAACTGCATGCGGATATGCCTTGCCAATCAAACTCGACAGTCAACTGAGTAGCATTTTCTGCAACCGTCGTAGATTGGCATCCGGCCACTGCCAGAAGACAACATGCGACAATTATTTTGGATACCATGCGACTATCCCCACCATATCTTTTGAAGTGGCTCACCGGGATTTGATATTGATAACCTGGTCGCGGCTCCATTGTCCGCTGCTTTCTTCTATTTCTTGCTTCACCATGTAATTGACGGCAGGTGCCCACCAGAAATGGCTCGTGCTGCGCCAACTTCCTCCAATACTGGTGGCGACTTCCTCCACAACGAAGGTGTCGAACGTCCCTGCGCCGACGGTGACAGATTCGGTTCCGGTTACCGTGATCACATGCGCCCATTCGCGATTGCCGTCGGCCCGCTTGCGGCGGAAGGACACCGACTTGCCGACCTCCAGGGGCCAGAGGGCAGCATAGGCATCCATATCGATGACATTCCGCGCGCAGCTATAGCAGAACGGGATCCAGGCTCCATCCTCGACACTGCCCCGCTTGAACATGATCTTGAAGCCGTCTACCCCTATGAAGACATTGTGACTGGTGTAGTTTCCGCTATGGGTCTCTCCCTGCCAGACCAACTCGGTGCTTGGGACCGGTGCGTGAAAGCTGCCATCGAGCCCGTTCTGGGCGAAAGCGGGGCCAGCCGCCATAATGAAAAGCAGCGTGGCCGATCTGGCTATGCGGGAAAGCTGATATCCGAACATGGTGACCTCATGCATAGGGGCACGTTCAAATAAGGTACATCCATGAGGGAGTGGCCACAAGACACTATATAGGCGTCATCATCATGGCATGCGCGGCAATTTTGCACTGCAAACTGTTGCGGAAAGGGCACGTCCTGGCGGCAAGGCGACAAGGGATGCTCGCTGCTTCCTTGACGCCGATCAGGTGTGCACGCTCTATTAGCCTCGTAAATGTGACGAACATCACGATGATGCCATTGCAATGTGAAGGATGTCACAAATCTATGGCGGGCATGGATAGCGATGCACGGGAATCGGCCATGTTTGTTCCAACACACCAATCAGCGCGTCGTGACACCACGATCCGGTCAGAAAATGCAGGGAGAGCATGACCATGAAGAAGATTCTCATCGGCACCACGGCGCTCGTCGCGGTCGGTCTCATCGCCGGCCAGGCATCTGCTGCGGAGCCGATCAAGCTGGGCCTGGGCGGCTACTACCAGTCGTTCTTCAAGATCACCGACCAGGACGACATCGGCGGGACCGCCTATCGCAGCGACAGCGTTGTTCAGGAAGGTGAAATTCACTTCCTGGGCGAGACCGTCCTTGACAACGGCCTGAAGGTCGGTGTGCAGGTGCAGTTGGAAGGCTATACCACCGGCGACCAGATCGACGAGCACTATGTCTATTTCGATGGCTCCTGGGGCCGCGTGCTGCTCGGTGCCGAGAACTCGGCTGCCTATCTCATGCAGTACGCCGCGCCGACGGCCATCGTTGGCCATGGTATGGACACTCCAAACTTCTTTGGTTTCTCGATTGGCGACAATCGGACCGATGTCACCCGTATGAACGAGACGTCTGACGCCAACAAACTGACCTATTTCACCCCACGCATGGCCGGCTTCCAGCTCGGTCTGTCGTACACCCCGAGCCTCGCGGGTGGCACGGGTGGTTCGTCGAACTCCTATGGCAACCTGACTGATGACGTGGCCGGCCGGCAGGAGCAGATCGTCGAAGTCGGCGTCAACTATGTCAACAAGCTTGGCGCCGTCGATCTGGCCGTGTCAGGTGGTTACCTGAAGGGCAGCCTTGAGGCGGACGGGCTCGACGTGGACGGGTTCAACGCGGACGACCTGCAGGTCTGGAGCCTGGGCATGAATGTGGGCTATGCCGGCTTTACCTTCGGCGGCTCCTACATCAACGACAACAACGGCCTTGAGGGCGACAACGACATGGATCGTTGGCAGGTGGGCCTGACCTACGCCGTTGGTCCGTATACCGTTGGCGGCGCCTACGCGCTCAGCGCCCGTGAGTTCAGCAACGGCAGTGGCGATGACGAGCTCGAGCTCTACGAGATCGGTGGCACCTATGCCATGGGTCCGGGTGTGAACCTGAGCGCTGGCGTCCAGTTCATCAATGCGGAGAGCGATCGCGCGACCGCACGTCAGGAAGGCACGTCCTTCCTGGTTGGTACCGGCATCAACTTCTGATCCTGTCGGTATCACCGCTGTCATCAGCCTTCCGGGTCGATGGCACGAAAAGAGGGCGGGGCTTCGGACCCGCCCTTTTTGTATGGCGGCCGGCGCGGGCATGGCGGCCAGTCATCTGTCGGGCAGCTTTTGTCCGGCGGCATTTTCGGCTATGGATGGGAACCACGCATTCCCAATGCCGGCGGCCCATGTCGTCGGATATCCGGTCGAGGATTTTTGCTGTCATGGGCGCGATCATCTGGCTCGCCTCTTATCCTAAATCGGGCAACACCTGGACCCGCGCGTTCCTCCATAATCTGCTGCGCGATGCCAAGTCCCCGGTGCCGCCCGACCGCTTCGCCGAATTCTGCTTAGGGGAAAGCAAGCCCCACTGGTATCTGCGCTATCTGGACAAGCCGCTGACCGAGGCGACCGAGGCCGAGATCATGAAGATCCGGCCGCTGGTGCAGCGCGATATGACCCTGGCTTTCCCCGACAGCGTCTTCGCCAAGACCCACAACATGGTGGCTGAGCGCCATGGCGTGCCGCTGATCAGCATGGCCCACAGCGCCGGCGGGATTTACATCGTGCGCAATCCGCTGGACGTGGTGTCGTCGGTGGCCGATCATTTCGGCCTGGATATCGACGGTGCCAGTGCGATGATGGCCAATGAGGGCGCGATCACCGCCACTGACGAGCGCAATGTGTTCGAGGTGTTGGGTAGCTGGTCGCAGCATGTGAAAAGCTGGACCCAGGTGCCAAACCCGGGCCTGCATGTCATGCGCTATGAGGACATGACCGACCGGCCGCAGCAGACCTTCCGCAAGCTCACCGATTTTCTGGGCCTGAAGCCGCCGCGCGAACGGCTGGAGCGGGCGATCCGTTTTTCGTCATTCAAGATGCTGAAACAGATGGAAGAGCGTCACGGCTTCCGCGAGCGCAGCGTCAATTCCAAAGCCTTCTTCCGATCGGGCGGCGCCGGCAAGTGGCGTGAACGCCTGACCCCAGACCAGATCCGCCGGATCATCGCCGATCATCACCAGCAGATGGCGCGGTTCGGCTATATCCCCGCAGATTATGCCGATGCGCTGCCGGATCCCGAGGCGGGGACGATGGCGGGCGACGGTGAAAGGACACAATGAGCGAGCAGCGTGCCCGGCGTTTAGCCCTGTCGACCGCGCTCGGTCTGGCAAAGCGCGGCTATTTCATTCCATATCGTTATGCGGAACAGGTGGAGGCGGCCCGACCCAAGGGGCCGCATCCGGCCGCCGAGGCGCTGTTCCAGGCCATGGAACCGGTGTTTGCGGCCGTGCTGGATGCCGCGGCCGATTATCGCGACGATCTGGCACGCCTTGCCGGTGCGCGGCCGCCGGCGCCGCGCTGGTCGCAGGACTGGTTTCCGCGACTGGATGCGCTGGCCGCCTATACCATGGTGCGGGCAGCCCGGCCGCGGCGGATCATCGAGGTTGGATCGGGCCATTCCACACGCTTCATCGTTCAGGCATTGAGGGATGACGGCCACGGCGCCGAGATGACCGCGATCGACCCCGAACCGCGCGCCGCGATCGACGAACTTGGCATCGCGGTGATCCGCAAGCCGCTGCAAAGTGTGCCGCTGGGCCATTTCGCGGCGCTGGGCCCGGGCGACATGCTGGTGGTGGACAGCAGCCATATCCTGATGCCGGGCAGTGACGTCGACATCGTGCTGAACCGGATTCTGCCGATCCTGCCCAAGGGCGTTCTGATTCATTTCCACGACATCTTCCTGCCTGACGGCTATCCGCAGAGCTGGGCGTGGCGGGGCTATAACGAACAGCCGGCGGTGGCGGCACTGCTGTTCACCGGCGGTTACAAGCCGCTGTTCGCCAGCCGCTACGTCGCCACCCGGATGACCGGCCGGGTGCAGAACGGTATCGCCGGTGGCCTGCCGCTGCTGGAAGGCGCCTATGAATCCAGCCTGTGGCTGGAAAAGCTGGTCGATGCGGCGGTGGCGCCGCCGGATTGAGCGGCGCGACCGGGGCCTGCGGTCAGCGCGCGAAGGCGTCGATGGCCGCGAAGCCCTTGAGGTTGGGGCAGGGGGTCACCTGGCGAAACGTGGTGGCGGTCATGCCGCCCATCGCCAGCACCGGCAGGCCGGCGCGCGTGGCCAGTGCCCGGAAGCGCAGCGGCCCCAGCACCCGGGCGCCGGGGTGGCTGCGGGTGGGCAGCACCGGGGAGACCAGGACCAGATCGACCTTCAGGCGCCGGGCGCGGATCAGATCGACCCGGCCATGGGCGGCGGCGGTTACCAGCATCGGGCGCGGCCGACGCTGGATATCGGGCCGATGCATAAGGTGGCCGGGCAGATGCAGACCGTCGGCCCCCACCGCCAGCGCCAGCCCGATATCGCCGGCGATGATCAGGACCAGGCCGCGCGCGCGGGTGATGGCGCGCCAGCGACGGGCGAGGGCGGGACGGTCGGCCGCCGGATAATCGCGCAGCAGCACGGCGTCGCCACGCCTGAGGCCCCGGGTCAGGCCGGCTTCGGGCGGGCCCTGGCGGGGGCGGTCGGTGACCAGAACCGTCAGGCGGTGCATGCCGCCGCTGTTGAGAAGCCTGCTGCCTCGGCTATGATGGCGCCCCATATCGCAGTCGCCCATGCATGAAGGGTGGTGGCGGGGCCGTTGGCCCGGTCCTGCACATCCGCAAGCCTTGAGGGAGCCCCAGCCGATGACCGACGTCAAGGCCAACCTGGCTCATGTCAGGGCCGAGATCGACCGCGTCGCCCGCGATGCCGGGCGCGTACCCGCCGATGTGACCCTGGTCGCCGTGTCCAAGACCCATGACGGGCCGGCGATCCGGCCGGCGCTGGACGCGGGGCAGCGGGTGTTCGGGGAGAACCGGGTTCAGGAAGCGGCCGGCAAATGGCCCGCGCTGCGCGCGGACTTTCCCGATATCGAACTGCATCTGATCGGGCCGTTGCAGACCAACAAACTGCGCGAGGCGGTTGAGCTGTTCGACGTGATCCAGAGCGTCGACCGGCCGAAACTGGCGCGCAAACTGGCGGAAGAGGCGGGGCAGGCAGGCCGTCTGCCGCGGCTGCTGGTGCAGGTGAATACCGGCGAGGAGCCGCAGAAAGCCGGGGTGCTGCCGGCCGATCTGGATGGATTTCTGCGTGAATGCCGCGAGGAGCTGGGCCTGGGCATCAAGGGGCTGATGTGCATTCCACCGGTCGATGATCAGCCGGGGCCGCATTTCGCCCTGCTGGCCGATATGGCGAAAGCCCATGACCTGCCGGTGTTGAGCATGGGGATGAGCGGCGATTTCACCGTCGCGGTGCAACTGGGCGCCACCCATGTCCGGGTTGGCACGGCGATCTTCGGCAGCCGGCCGCCGCTGCCCGGCGCCTGAGACGCGGTAGGGCCGGACGCCGTGGGATCGGACGTCCTTGGCGATCAGATCCTGAAGGTCAGAAGCGGGCGCTGATGGTCAGCGTGTCGCCGGGGCCGGCATCGGCCAGCACGCCGCGCAGGTCATCCATCGCCAGCGCGATGCAGCCCTCGGTGCCGGCGAAATCCGGCCGGGCCACGTGCAGAAAGATGGCGCTGCCACGGCCCGGCACCACCGGTGCATCATTCCAGCCCAGCACCGCGATCAGGTCATAGACGTGGTCGTCGCGCCACAACCGTTCGTGATGGGCGGGGAAGGGCAGATCGACCGGGCGATTGTAGAACGGGTTCTCCGGCTCGTCGCACCAGCCATGCTCGGGGAGGATTTCCTCGACCGGCAGCCGGGTCTGCGGCGGCTCGATGCGGTCGGCCCGATACAGCACCCGGCGGATCGGCAAGGTGCCGATCGGGGTGGCACCGTCACCTTCGCGCTTGGCGACCGTGATGCCGTTGCGGCCGATCGCGACCGGCAATCGCCGATCACGCCACCAGAACCGGAATTTTGCGAGCAGGGGATCATAACGTACAAGCATGGTGCCTAGTCTGCCACGTCGGCGGCACGGCTTGAACCGCAAGCGGCCCATGACCCGCAATTGTCACGGTGCCTCAGCATTTCGCCTTAAGGCTCGAAGATCGCGGGGCCCGAGGATCGCGGGGACCAGAGATCGCGGAGCCTTACAAGTCGCGGGCGATACCGGCCGAGCCGGCGGCGGCGCCCCGGCTGGCGCGCATCTGTGCCTGATAGCGGTCCAGCGCCTGGTTCATCCGGGCCGCGAAATCGGCGGCCGCGAGCGGACCTGCGGCTGCGGCCGCCGCACTGGTATCGGCATTGGCGGCGGCGTCGCTGTCGGCCGGTGCCGGCCTGTTCAGCGCCTGCAACTGCTCGACCTGTGCCGCCTGGGTGGCCTCGTCGCTGGAACGGGCGGTATCGGGGCGGGGGGCAGAGGATTGGCGGGCGGCATAGGCGGCGGCGCCAGGCGCGGTGACGGGCAGGCGCGGCTTCAGGGCGGTGGGGCCGTCGATGCCAAGGAAGGCGGCGGCGGGTATGATCCGGCCGCCCATATCGCTGCCAGAGGATCCGCCACCAGCGAGCCGGCCGCTGGCGCCGTCGTCGAAGGACAGATCCGCAAGCGGCGTACCGCCGGCACCGCCGCCGGGGATGCTGTCGCGCAGCATGGCTTCAATTTCGCGCTCGCTGGGCCGGGCGCCGTCGGTGCGGCGGTCGTCGGTGCGCCGGTCATTGGTGCGGCGGGCGCCGGCGGCGCGGGCCTCGGCTTCATCGATCGCCAGGCTGGCGGTGGCCGGCAGTCGTCCGGGTGCCGCCGCCGGCGCCGGGGCGGCACCGAAGGCGCCCAGCAGCGCCGCGAACTGGTCTTCGTTCAGGCCGCGACCACCGGCGGCTGGCTGCCCCTGCGCCAGTTGCGCCTCGGCGGCGCCGGCCGGCTTCTCGCGCGGCGGCTGGCCGAGGGTGGCGGCATAGGCACTGCCGGCCAGACGCTGGGTATCGGCGGCGGCGGTGTCGACCATGCCGGTGGTGGTGGCGGGGTCGGGCAGGGCGCTGTCATCGCCGGCATCGGCCAGGGCGGTGCCGCCGGTGTCGCTGCCGGCCTCGTCGCCGGTCACCCAGGCGAGCATGCGGTCGCCCAGCGTGGCGCCGTTGGTGTCGGTGGTGGCGTTTTCCATCATGGCGCCGATCAGGCCGACCGGGCCGCCAAAGGCGATGCTGCCCAGCATCCGGGCGCCGGGGGCAATGCTGTCGCCGGTGATTGCCCGATAGACCGTGCCCACGATCGGCAGTTGCTGCAACGGATTGACGAGGTCGACCAGATCCCCAAAGGTGAAGCCGTCCTCGCCCCAGAAGCCGATCTCTTTCGCGCTCGTTCCCGTGTCGACGGCCGTGGCCTCGGCGTCGCGGCCACGTGCCGGCGGCATATCGCTGGCACCGCCGGCCCAAGCCGGCGTGTCATAGCGGTATTCCGAGCGGTCGCTGATGAACATCGGGGGGAAACCGGTTGCGATGAAGGGGAACAGGGGGTGCCACATGCCCTGTGGCACCTGTGAGCCCTGTCCCTTTCAAGCATCGTGCCAGATGCCCCAAATGCCCTACAGATCACGAAAAACACCGCAGAACCCGGTTTGCAGGGCGATGCGGCGTGGGGTGGGTGTGTGGAGCGGCGCGTTCGGCGCAGGCGGCCCCGGTCGTTCATAGAGGCCAAGGCCGGGTTGCCGGGGGCAGGAATTGCCGGTCGGCAGCCCTTGCCGGCCCCGGGCGGGCCACGCTCCACCGGGTGCGGCCGGTCTTACAGCATATGGCCGGCGCGCCGTGCCTTGGTCGACAGATAGCCGGCATTGTGGCCATTGGCGGGGAAGGCATGGGGCACCCGCTCCACCACCTCGATGCCATGGGTGCCCAGCGCCACCACCTTGGCCGGGTTGTTGGTCAACAGCCGGATGCGGGTGTGGCCCAGCGCCCGCAGCATCTCGGCCGCCGGGCGGAAATCGCGTTCATCCGCCTCGTAACCCAGCGTCAGATTGGCATCGACCGTATCCAGCCCGCGATCCTGCAATGCATAGGCGCGCAGCTTGTTGATCAGCCCAATGCCGCGGCCTTCCTGGGCTAGATACAGCACAACGCCGCCGCCGCTGGCGGCCATGGCACGGATGGCACCTTTCAACTGTTCGCCGCAATCGCAGCGCAGCGAACCCAGCAGATCGCCGGTGAAGCATTCGGAATGCAGCCGGGCCAGGATCGGCGCCGCCGGGTTGGGCTCTCCCACCACGATCGCCAGATGTTCAGGCCCGCCATCGGCCGGGCGGAAGGCGATCAGCCGGCAATTTTCGGCATCGGCCAGCGGCACACGGGCCTCGGCCACCTGTGTCAGATGGCCGGCGGCGATCTGGCCTTCCTTCAGCAACCGGGCGTCGATCACCACCGGGTCGAGCGTCGCGGCGGCACCGGGCAACTGGCCGGCGGGGCGCTCCACCGCCACCAGCGCCGGCAGCAACCCGCCGCGCTTGGCAAGCGCGATCGCGGCCGCCGAGGCGCGCCCTGCGGGCCTGAGCCGGCCCAGGGCATGGGCGCGCGCCGTGGCGCCGTCGCCCGACAGCATCGGGTCGGCCGCCAGCCGCCAGGACGGGTCGTGAATATCACGGATCGGGGCCGCCACAGGCTCCACCCCGCGTGGGTCATCGGAGTCGATCGGGGCCACCAGCCCGGCCAGGGCGGCACGGCGACGCGAAATCAGCAGATCGGCGGGGGCGCCGGTCAGGGCTGCCAGGGCCGCCAGCCGGTCGGGCGCCGCCCGTTCCGGCGACATCACCAGGACATCGTTCTGGTCGTCGCGCAACAGCACGGCACCACCAGCGCGCAATTCCGCCTGGGCACGCTGAAGGTGCCGCTCATTCGCGTCGCTCATCTGGCCCTTCCCGTCGCCTGCCGCTTCTGCGGTCGTCGATGTCACAGTCACCGTCGATGTCACATTCACTCCCGGCGTGCCTCCATTTCAAGGATCAGCGAGATCTCGTCACCGACAAGGTCGCCGTCCAGGCCGTAGGTCATGCCGAAATCGCTGCGCCGGATCGTACCACGCGCAGAAACCCCCACAACATAGGGGCGCGCGCCGAATACGCCAGTGCCGAAGGGATATTCGGCGCTCTTGTTCCATGTGACGTCAAGTGTCAGCGGCTTGCGGACGCCCAGAAGCTCCAGCGTGCCGGTCACGGTGCCCTGCCGACCGGCGGTCGCCTCGGCCTGATCCAGCCGGAAGATCATCTCGGGAAATTCATCGGCGTTCAGGAAATCGGGGCCGCGCAGATGCTCGTCGCGCTTGTCGTGGGCGGTCGACACGCTGGCGGTCTTCACCCGGATCTCGCCCTGCTCCAGCGCAGGCGCCGCCTCGTCGAACACAAAGCTGCCCTCCACCTGATCGAACCGGCCCAGCACATTGGCAAAGCCCGCATGCATCACCAGAAAGCCGACCACGGCGTGTTCGGGATCGAGCGTGTAGGTCGCAGGCTCGGCACGTGCCATCCGGCCCGTACCGAAGACCGCCGCGGCGGCGATCAAACCCGCCATCAGAAGCGATATCATCCGGCCGTGGGCCGCCCGATTGCGGATCTGTGCTGCCGTGGCCGGTGTCCGGTGGGCGTGAAGGGTCATGACGGTCCTCTCCCTGTATGGGCCATGTTGTCGGTGTCGCCGCCGGCGCTGCCGTCATCGGCCCGCTTGCGCAGCACCAGAACCAGATCGATGGCGAAAGAGGCGGCGAGCATGGCAACCGCGAGCGCCGCCGAGACGGTGCCGGCCACGGCCGAGACCGGGTTCAGCGCACCCACCAGCGCCGCCACACCCAGCGCGCAGACGGCACGGCGGCGATGGCTGGCCGGCAGCGGCCGGGCCAGTAGCGGCCAGATCCACGATGCCAACACCCAGGCATAGCGCAGGCCGCCCGCCACCAGAACCCAGCCGCCGGCCCGGCCTGCATCCAGCGCCGCCAGCGACAGCACGGCCACGAACAGGGCATCAAGCTCCATGTCGAACCGGGCGCCGAACGGGCTCGCCACCTTGCGGCGCCGCGCGATCCAGCCATCCACCCCGTCCAGCGCCAGACAGATGGCGGCGGTGGCGAACAGCACCCAGGCGGTCAGGGCCGAGCCGCCGCCCTGATCATGCGCCATCAACGGCTCGCCGATCGCGGCCGCGACCAGCGCCACCAGACCGGCGCGGAACAGGGTGACACGATTGGCAGGGCCAATGCGCCGCTGCGGCAGATGCTGGGCCAGTGCCGGCCAGGCCAGAGCCAGCGCGCAGGCCAGCCAGGCCACGGCCTTGACGGGATAGACCGGCGACAGCAGGCTGTCATCCTGCATGGCGAGCAAGATGCCCGCGGCCGCCACCGCCCCGGTGGCACCGATCGCATGCAGGCCGGCATCGAGCCGCAGGGTGGCCAGGGGAGCGGCCTCTCGTTTCGCTGTCATGCAACACCATATGGAGACGAAGACGGGTCGGGTGTAGATGGTCGGCCGTGGGAACGTTACGGTTTATAGTTGGCGTGATTTACCGGTGAAGGGTTGAATGAGGGCGGTGAGCCTGAGCGATGCTCGTTCAGACCGGCCCGCTCCAGGTTTACGCAATGTGGCGGCCAGCGGATCGATCAATCCTGGAACAAGCGGTGTCGGCCGGCTGTTTCAGGCGGTGATCAACCATCCGATGACCTATCAGGTTCCGGGCGACAGTCCACAGCCGGCCCGCCTATGAGGAGCCATCCCGCCTATGAGGAGACAGTGCCACCATGACCCTGCCGCCGCCCAGCCGCCGGTCCGCCGCCACCGCAACAGCGACCGCCGCCCCGGTGGCGGCCCCGCGACTGGTGCGGCTGGGGCACGACCATATCTGGGCCGGCCTGCTGGCGATCGCCGCCGCCAACCAGCCGGTGGCGGGGCTGGCGCTGTGTCGTGACGGCGGCTTGCGACCGGTGACGAACCCCGCCGAGGCCGATGCGATCCTGATCAATGACCCGGCCCATCCATCGGGCCCTGCATGGCCTGCCGGCGGCTGGGCGACCCGGATCGAGGTGGAACCGGCCGCGGCACGGCTGCTGGATCTGTATCTGCCGGTGCTGCGCGCCGCACCCGACCACCGGCCACGGGTCTATGCCCATCTGGCGCAGAGTCTGGACGGTCGCATCGCCACCATGAGCGGCTGTTCGCAATGGCTGTCGGGCGAGGAGGATCTCGTTCATGCCCACCGTATGCGCGCCCTGTCGGATGCCGTGCTGGTCGGCGCCGCCACCGTTGCCGCCGACGACCCGCGCCTGACCGTGCGGCTGGTCGATGGCCCCAACCCATTGCGCGTGGTCATCGACAGCGGCGGCAGGCTTGGCACCGACCACAAGCTGTTCGGCGACGGCGCTGCCCCCACCCTGGTCGTCCATGCCGATGACATGCCGGCGCCCGCTGGCTGCGTTGCCGGCGGTGATGCGGTCACCGGGCTGCCGGTGCCGCGCAGCGCCTGCGGCCGGCTGGATCCGGTGGCCGCACTGGCGGCCCTGCGGCGCCTGGGCATCCGCCGCCTGTTCGTGGAAGGCGGCGGGGTCACGGTGTCGCGTCTGATCGAGGCGCGGCTGGTCGACCGGCTTCAGGTCGCCATCGCCCCGGTGCTGCTGGGATCGGGCCGGCCGGTGCTGTGCCTGCCGGAAATCGACGATCTGGCCGAGGCGCTGCGCCCGCCCTGCCGCAATTTCATCCTGGGGCCGGATATCCTGGTGGAATGCTGCTTCGATCTGGTGGAGGCGCGGGCATGACGGCCACTGCGCGGGCCTTGTGGACGACAGCGCCAGGCCGGTTCGAGATCCGCGCCCAGCCCCTGCCTGCGCCGGGCATGGACGAGGTGTTGGTGACCACCCTGCAAACCGCCGTCAGCCGGGGCACAGAAACCCTGATCGCCACCGGAGGCGTGCCGGAGACAGAATACCAACGCATGCGCGCACCCTTTCAGGAGGGCGATTTCCCGTTCCCGGTCAAATATGGTTATGCGGCGGTGGGGCAAACACCCGATGGCGGGCGGGTCTTCGCGCTGCACCCGCATCAGGACCGGTTCGTTCTGCCCCGGGCCGCCCTGCGGCCGGTGCCCGATATTGTGCCCACCGCGCGCGCGGTGCTGGCCGCCAATATGGAAACCGCGCTGAACGTGCTGTGGGATGCCGGCGCCGGGCCGGGCGACCGGATCACCGTGATCGGCGCCGGGCTGGTCGGGCTGCTGGCCGCGCGTCTGGCCCGGCGCCTGCCGGGGGCGGTGGTGCAGATCGTCGACCGCGACCAGGGCCGAGGCGATCAGGCGCGGGCACTGGATCTGGATTTCCGCGCGCCCGACGCGGCGACACCCGACCGCGACATCGTGATCAACGCCAGCGCATCGGGTGCCGGGCTGGATCAGGCGCTGACCCTGGCCGGGTTCGAGGCGACGGTGGTCGAGGCGAGCTGGCATGGCAGCCGGCCGGTGAGCCTGCATCTGGGCCATGGCTTCCACGCCCGCCGGCTGCGGCTGATATCGTCGCAGGTCGGCCATGTCGCGGCCGGCCGGCGCGCCAGACTGACCCATGCCGACCGGCTGGACGTGGCACTCGGTCTGCTGGACGATCCGGCGCTGGACGCGCTGGTGGTCGATGCGGTGGCCTTTGATCAGGCGCCGGCGCGTCTGCCCGGCCATCTGTCGGGCACCGGCCCCGATCCGGCGCTGACCGGCACCGTGCTGCGCCTGATCTATTGACCCAAACTGGAGAAGGATCGACCCTACCCATGTTCACGCTCGGCGTCCGCGACCATGTGATGATCGCCCACAGCTTTCGCGGCGAGATTTTCGGCCCCGCCCAGCGCCTGCACGGCGCGACCTATGTGGTGGATGTGGAATTCAAGCGCAGCCGCCTGGACGACGATGGGCTGGTGGTCGATATCGGGCTGGCCCACACGGCCCTGAAGGCTGCGATTGAGCCTCTGGCCTATCGCAATCTGGACGATCTGCCCGACTTTGCCGGCATCAACACCACCACCGAATTCCTGGCGCAGTATCTGCACGGCCGGATGGCGGCGGCGATCGAGGATGGACGGCTTGGCGCCAGTGCCGCCGGTATCGAGGCGATCCGGATCGTGCTGAAGGAAAGCCATGTCGCCTGGGCCGCCTATGAGGCGCCGGTGGGCCGGGCGGCGGCATGACCGATCTTCTGCTGGTGGTGCCGGGGCCGGTGGATCTGGCGACCGGCGGCTATGTCTATGACCGCCGGATCATGGCGGCGCTGGCGGCACTGGGCCATGAGGTGGAGACACTGGCCCTGCCGGCAGGCCAGGATGCCCGCGCCGAAGCGATCCACGCGCGGCTGCATGCGGACAATGCGCCGGCGGTGGGCGCGATGCTGATCGACGGTCTGGCGCTGCCCGGGCTGGCGCCGCTGCTGGCGGATCTGCGGCGCCATGCGCGGTGTCCGCGCCTGCTGGCGCTGGTGCATCACCCGATGGCGCTGGAAACCGGGCTGACGGCAGATCGGGCGACGGATCTGGAACGGCAGGAACGCGCGGCTCTGGCGCTGGTGGATGGCGTGGTCGCCACCAGCCCGGCCACGGCGGCATTGCTGACCGATGGCGGCTGGACCCGGCATCCGGTGGTGGTGATCGAGCCGGGCCTGTCCGTGGAACCGGCGATGCCGGCCGTGCCGGGGGATGATGGCGGGGCGGATGATGGCGGGAATGCCGGCGAGATCCGCCTGTTATGCGTGGCCAGCCTGACGCCCCGCAAGGCGCATCAGGATCTGGTCGCGGCCCTGTCGGATCTGGGCGGGGCGCCGGGCGGCAGCACATGGCGGCTGGATCTGGTGGGGCCCGATACGCTGGACCCTGACCATGCGGGGCGGGTGCGGGCGGCGATCGACGCCGCCGGGCTGGGCGATCGCATCCGCTGTCATGGCGTGCTGTCGGGTGCGGCACTGGCCCGCTGCTATGCGGCGGCGGACGTCTTCGTGCTGCCGTCACGGTTTGAAGGCTATGGCATGGCCTTCGCCGAGGCGATGGCCGCCGGCCTGCCGGTGGTGGGATGCGTCGCGGGCGCGGTGCCCGATCTGGTGCCGGCCAGTGCCGGCATTCTGGTGCCGCCGGGCGATGTGCCGGCGCTGGCCCATGCCTTGGGGCGGCTGATCGCCGATGCCGATCTGCGCCGGCAATTGGCGGCGGGTGCCGCCGTGGCGGGTGCCGCCCTGCCACGCTGGCCCGATCAGGCACGGCGGCTGGCCGCGCTGGCGGGCCTCTCGGAAGCGGGCCTTTCGGAAGAGGACAGGTCATGAGCGACGAGACCGGCCGTGGCGGCTTTGATGCGGGCTGGCTGGACCTGCGGGCGGGTTTCGACCATGCCGCGCGTGTGCCGGCGCTGGAACGGCGGCTGGCCGCGATGCTGCGCCGCCGGCCGGGCAATCAGTTGACCATCGTCGACCTTGGTGCCGGCACCGGCGGCGGACTGCTGCATCTGGCGCCCTGTCTGACCCGCTGGCTCAGCCCCGGCATTCATCAGTCATGGCGGTTGGTGGAACGCGACCCGGCGCTGATCGCTGCGGGTCAGACCCGGCTGGCGACGCTGCCGGCCGTGGTGGCGGGCGATCTGCGCGTCACCTATCAGCCGGCCGATCTGGCTCTGGAAGATCTGTCCGGGCTGATCGCCGATGCCGATCTGGTGCATTTCACCGCCCTGATCGATCTGGCGGGCATGGACTGGCTGGTCAGGCTGGCCGACGCGGTGGCCGCACGCGGCGTGCCGATGCTGGGGGCGCTGACCTTCGACGGCCGCATGGACTGGTCGCCGCCGGCCGATGGCGACGATGCGGCGGTGGCCGGCTTCATCCATCATCAACGCCGCGACAAGGGCCTGGGCGGCGTGGCGCTGGGGGCCGACGCGGCACCGGCACTGGCGCGGCTGCTGACCGACCGGGGGATGGCGGTGCGGCTGGTGGCATCCGACTGGGTGATCGGGCCTGAGGATACCGCGATGCATGCGGCGATGGTCGATGGCGTGGCCGGCGCGCTGGAGGATCTGGCGGCCGACGGGCTGGTGCCGGCCGGGCAGCCGGCGGCCTTCCGGTCCGCCAGAGACGCCGCCAGCCCCGGCCGGCTGGTGGTCGGACATCTAGACCTGCTTGCCTGGCGCCGGGGCCGTGAGTAAAACCAGAAGAGGCCCGCCCGCTTACCGTATGGCCGGCTTGCCGTATGGCAAGCCGCTTGATGTGCGGCCCCCGCTGATGTGCCAGACACCCATGATGGCGCAGCCCGCCGTCCTTGCCGGAGACCGCCCGCCGCCATGTCAGCCCAGAAGCGCATCCTGCTGATCGACGACGACCCGCTGCTGCGCCAGACTCTGGCCGAACAGCTGGCGCTGTATGAGGAATTCTCCATCGACGAGGCGGCAAGCGGCGCCCAGGCGCTGGAAGTGGTGAAGGCGGGCTTGAAATCGGCGCCCCATGATCTGGTGATCCTGGATATCGGCCTGCCCGATCTGGATGGGCGCGAGGTCTGCCGGTTGATGCGCCGCGCCGGGCTGAAGGCGCCGGTGGTGATGCTGACCGGTGCCGATACCGAGGCCGACACCATTCTGGGCCTGGATGCCGGCGCCAATGATTACGTCACCAAACCGTTCCGCTTCGCCGTGCTGCTGGCACGGGTGCGGGCGCATCTGCGCCAGCATGAACAATCGGATGACGCGGTGTTCGCGATCGGCCCCTATCAGTTCCGGCCCGCCGCCAAGATGCTGGTGACCGAGGACGGCCGGCGCAAGCTGCGCCTGACCGATAAGGAAACCCAGATCCTGAAATTCCTCTATCGGGCCGGCGACAAGCCGGTGACACGCGAACGGCTGCTGGACGAGGTGTGGGGGTATAATGCCGGCGTCGCCACCCATACGCTGGAAACCCATATCTACCGCCTGCGCCAGAAGATCGAGCCCGACCCCGGCAATGCCCGGCTGCTGGTGACCGAGCCGGGCGGCTATCGGCTGATGATCTGATCCGGCACATCAACTGGCCGCAGGAGCCGTTGATCGCAGCGCCGCGTTGCACAGGGACGCGGACCTGTTTACCGTTTGAATGAGAGCTGTCACGGCCGGACGCAGTGCGGTCGGCCGGGTTGCGCCGCTCAATCACTTTCCCACGCCCACCCGCCCTCCCACCCAAGGCTGCCGCCGTTTCATGGATGCCACCATTGACCTCGCCGGCCGGATCGGCCCTGCGGCCGATATCGCGACCCCTGATCGCGAGGCTGTTGACCTGATCGCGGCACTGCCCGATGCCGCCCGCCGTCGCGATGCGCTGATGGCGCGGTTGATCGCCTTCGACACCACCAGCCGGTTGAGCAATCTGCCGCTGATCGATTTCGTCGAGGCCTGGCTTCGCCGCTTCGGCGTGCGGGTGGACCGTCTGCCCTCGGCCGATGGCGCCAAGGCCAATCTCTATGCCACGCTGGGCCCCGACGGGCGCGGCGGGGTGATGCTGGCCGGCCACACCGACGTGGTGCCGGTCGATGGCCAGCCCTGGACCTCCGATCCGTTCCGGATCGTCGAACGCGACGGGCTGATCCATGGTCGCGGCACCTGCGACATGAAGGGCTATCTCGCCTGCGTGCTGGCCAAGCTGCCCGACTGGGCGGCGCTGCCGCTGACCGATCCGGTCCATTTCGCCTTCACCTATGACGAGGAAGTCGCCTGCATGGGCGCGCCCGAACTGGCCCGACATATCGCGGCCAAGCCCTGGCGGCCGCGGCTGGCGGTGGTGGGGGAGCCCACCTCGATGCGGGTGGTGACGGCGCATAAGGGTGTCTGCCTGTGTACCACGCGGGTGACCGGGGCCGAAGCCCATAGCTCCCAGCCTCATATGGGGGCCAACGCCATCATCGCGGCCGCCCGGATCACCGGTTTTCTGGACGAGCTGGAAGCGGAATACGCGTCGGTCGCCGCCGCCGACAGCCCGTTCGATCCGCCCTATACCACCGTCACGGCGGTGATGATCACCGGCGGCACCGCGCCCAATATCATCCCGCGTGAGGCGGTGCTGGACTGGTCGGCACGGCTGATGCCCGGCGACAGTATCGACGATATCGTCGACCGGCTGGATCTTCGGGTTCAGGCCGAGGTTCTGCCGCGGATGCGCGCGGTCGCGGCCGATACCGGCGTCGCCACCACGGTGTCGGTCAATGTCGATCCGCTGACCCCCATCCCCGACAGCGAGGCCGAGCGTCTGGCCCTGGCGCTGACCGGCGCCAACAGCACCCATGTGGTTGCCTTCGCCACCGAGGCCGGTATCTTCCAGCAGGCCGGCGTGCCGACGGTGGTGTGCGGTCCCGGCAGCATCGATCAGGCACACCGGGCGGATGAATTCGTGGCCCGCGAGCAACTGGACCAGTGCATGGCGTTTCTGGACCGGCTGGATGACTGGCTGGTCGACGGGCTCGACCGCCGCCTGGATCTGAGCCGTATCAGTGCGCCCGCCGCCGTGACCGGGAGACAGCGATGACCGACCACAGAACCGATCACACAGCCGAGGCGCGCCCCGCCGCCGCCGGCGACGACAGCGGCTGGATCTTCCATTTCGCCGAGGCGGCGCGCTGGGCCGCCGCCACCCCCGGTGCCTATCGCGGCGGCAGCCTGTGCGAGACAGACGGCTTCATCCATTGTTCGACGGCGGCCCAACTGGCTGAAACCGCCCGGCTGCATCTGGCCGGGCGCAACGACCTGCTGCTGATCACCATCGATATCCGCCGGCTGGGGCCGCTGCTGCGCTGGGAGCCCTCGCGCGGCGGGCAGCTGTTTCCGCATATCTATGGTCCGCTGCCGTCGGTGGCGGTGGTGCGTGCCGATCCGCTGCCGCTGGACGCGGCGGGCCACCACCTGTTTCCGGCCCATACCGGCGTCGGCCCATGACCGGAGGGCGGAGCCGGGACAGATGGCCTGCCTTGCGGCCGCTGGTGTTCCGGCTGGAGGCAGAGCGCGCTCATGCGCTGTCGCTGTGGGCGCTGCGCACGCGCATGGCGATGCTGGTGATGCCGCCCCGGCCGGTTCAGCCGCTGCCGGGGCTGGCGCGACGGTTGTGGGGGCTGGATTTCGTCCATCCGCTGGGGCTTGCCGCCGGCTATGACAAGAATGCCGTCGCCATCGACCCGCTGTTCGATTACGGCTTCGCCTTTGTCGAGATCGGCGGCGTGACGCCCCGGCCGCAGCCGGGCAACGACCGGCCGCGACTGTTCCGGCTGGCGCCCGACCGGGCGGTGATCAACCGCATGGGCTTCAACAATGACGGGCTGGACATGGTGGCGGCGCGTCTGGCCGCCCGCCGCCGCCGGCTGGCCGGCGCCCCCGTGGGGCGCCGGCGCCCGGTGTTCGCCAATCTGGGCAAGAACAAGACCAGCGAGGACGCGCTCGCCGATTACACCGCCGGTCTGGCCCGGCTGGGGCCGCTGGTCGATGTGGTGGTGGTGAACGTGTCGTCGCCGAACACACCGGGCCTGCGCGATCTGCAGGGCCGCGCCCAGCTGACCGGGCTGCTTTCAGGGCTGAAGGCCGCCCGCGATGGCGGCATCGCCGGCGAGGCCCGCCCGCCGATCCTGGTCAAGATCGCCCCCGACCTGGATGATGCCGGGCTGTCCGATGTGGTCGATGCCGCCCGCGATGCGGCGATCGACGGCATGGTGGTGGCCAACACCACCCTGGCCCGGCCCGACAGCCTGCAAGGCCGCAACCGGGCCCAGGCCGGCGGCCTGTCGGGCCGGCCGCTGAAGGGGCGGGCGCTGGCGCTGACCCGCGAGGTGTACCGCGCCACCGGCGGCGCCATGCCGATCGTGGGTGTCGGCGGCATCGAAAGCGCCAGGGATGCCTGGGACCGGATGGCCGCCGGCGCCGGTTTGCTGCAACTGTATTCGGCGCTGGTCTATGAGGGGCCGGGGCTGGTGGCGCGGATCGTGGACGGGCTCAATGGCCGGATGATCGCCGAAGGGGTGCAGGATGTTGGGGAGATCGTCGGCTCGGCGGCGTGAACCACGCATCGCCATGCCCGAGGGGGTCGAGGACGACATCCTGGGTGATGTCGATGCCGTCGACGTCACGGGCAGGCGTGTGCCCCCGCCCGAAGATCCCTTCGCCCTGGGCCGGCGCGACCGGATGCTGATCGCGGGCTATGCCGTGTTCGGCCTGCTGCCTGCGGCCCTGATCCCGGCCGAGGGCGTGCTGTTCCGGCTGCTGGTCTGGACCGGCGCCGCCGGCGCGCTGACCCTTGGCCATCTGGTGGTGGCGCTGTTGTCGCGGCTGGCGGTGGAGCGGCGCGAACGGGTGCGGATGTCGGTGGATCTGCAGGCGCTGACCGACCGGGTCGACCGGCTGGAACAGGCCGCGCGATCGGACGAACTGGTCGATGAGTTGCGCAGCCTGCAACGGATGCTGCCCGATCTGGCGCGCGGCCGGCGCGACAAGGCGGGCACCCCGCCGCCGCCGGCACCCTCGGATGTGTTCGAGGTGCGGGCCGGCCTGCCGCCGATGCCGCCCCCACCGCCCCTGGACCCGGAAGCGATTCTGGATGCCGCGATCGGATCGGGGGCGATCGATGTGATGGTCACCCAGATCGTGCGCCTGCCCAGCCGCCGCGCGGCGCTGGTCGAGGCCCGCGCCGAGGTGCACGGCCCCGATGGCAAGCGGATCGGGCTGGATGTGGTGGAAGATCGCGCCCGGGTGCCGGGGCTGGCCCAGCGGCTGGACAATCACCTGCTGCTGCGGGCGTTGAAGGTGGGGCGCCGGCCACGGGCGGGCGAGCCGAACCTGCCGGTGGTCGCCCATGTGACCGCCCATGCCCTGGCCGACCCGCTGGTGCGCGAGGATCTGGCTGATTATCTGGCCGAGGATGCCGGCGTGCCGGCCTCGGTGATCATCGCCGCCCCGGCGACGGCGATCCTGGCGTTGAACGAGGGCGATGCGGCGGCGTTGCAGCGGCTGACCCGGCTGGGCTGCCGGTTCATGGCCACGGGGCTGGACCCCAAGCGGCTGAACACCGAAAATCTGTCACGCCGCCGGCTGCTGTCTTATGTGAAGATGCCGGCCCATGCGGTGCTGGCGGCGGCGCGCACGCCCGAGGATCAGGCCTCGTTCCGCGACCTGCTGCGCGAATTGCGCGCCCGTGGCATCCGAACCGTCGTCGACCAGATCGACAACGACCAGCGGCTGATCGACCTGTTGGACCTTGGCATCGAATACGGTGCCGGCTATCTGTTCGGCGAGCCGAGGCGGCTTGGATAGGCAGCTCCGACGCTTGTCCGTCTTCCGTCCCCATCTTTTCTGACAGAACGGACCCGCAGCCCTGATGTCCATGACCGTGTATGACGGCGTCGCCGCCATTGCCCCCGCCCATGACGGTTTCATCCTTGATCTGTGGGGGGTGATCCATGACGGCCGCGAACTCTATCCCGGTGCGGTCGACTGCCTGACCCGGCTGCGCGACAGCGGCCGGCGGATCGTGTTCCTGACCAATGCGCCGCGCCGCGCCGCGCGGGTGATCGAACAGCTCGACCGGTTCGGCGTCGATCGCGGGCTGTATGACGGCGTGGTGTCGTCGGGGGAAACCGCGCGCGATGCCGCGGCCGGCCTGCTGGCCGCGGGCAAGATCGGCCGACGGGTGCTGCATCTGGGGCCGCCGCGCGATGCGGGGCTGCTCGACGGGCTCGATTTCACCGACGCGGCCGATGCCGATGGTGCGGATCTGGTGCTCAACACCGGCTTCGACGACGAGGATCCAAGGCTGGAGCCGCTGATGCCGGCGCTTCAGGCGGCGGCGGCGCGCGGCCTGCCGATGATCTGCGCCAATCCGGATATGGTGATCGTGCGGCTGGACGGCTCGCGCTTTCCCTGCGCCGGTCTGATGGCGCAGGCTTACGAGAACCTGGGCGGGCGGGTGATCGCCTTCGGCAAGCCCTTCGCCTCGGTCTATGACCGCTGCCTGGACATTCTGGACCTGCCGCGTGACCGGGTGGCGGCGGTCGGCGACGGCCCGCACACCGATATCCAGGGGGCCACCGATTACGGCATCCCCGGCTATTTCATCGCCGGCGGCATCCTGGCCGAGAAGCTGGGCCTGTCGCATGGCGCCATGCCCGACCCCGATATCGCCGCCCGGGTCTGTGCCGAGGAAGGCTTCGCCCCCACGGCGATGCTGCCGGCCTTCATCTGGGGGCGCTGACGGTGGGGCGGGGCGTCTGCCGTCTCGCGCCCCTCGGCGTCGCGCCGTCTCGCGATTGAAGCCATCCTGATATAAGGTGATCGGCATCCCATCCGCGGCGACAGAACCGGAGCGGCCAGACCGATGACCATCCGACATCTCGACGCCCTGTTCAATCCCAAGGCGGTGGCCGTGATCGGCGCCAGCACCCGGCCGGGCAGCGTCGGGCGCATGGTGATGCGCAACCTGCTGGATGGCGGTTTTGCCGGGCCGATCATGCCGGTGAACCCGCGCTACAATTCGGTGGAAGGGGTGCTTGCCTATCGCACCATCGCCGATCTGCCGGTGACACCCGATCTGGCGCTGATCTGCACCCCGCCCGAACAGGTGCCCGAGATGGTCGCCCAGCTGGGCAAGCGGGGGGCGCGGGTGGCCGTGCTGATCGGCGCCGGACTGGGGCGCACCTATACCAGCGGTGGCGTGTCTCTGGCTCAGGCGGCGGTGGATGCCGCCAGGCCCTCGGGCCTGCGCCTGCTTGGCCCCAACACGCTGGGGTTGGTGGTGCCGCGGGTGGGGCTGAATGCCAGCTTCGCGCCTGCCCGCGTGCCCAAGGGCCGCATCGCCTTCCTGACTCAGTCGGGCGCCATCGGCACCGCGGTGATGGACCATGCGGTGGCGCAGGGCGTCGGCTTTTCGGCCATGGTCAGCCTGGGCGACTGCCGCGACATCGATTTCGCCGACGTCATCGACTATCTGGCCGGCGATCCGTCGACCCGCGCGATCCTGCTGTATATCGAGGCGGTGGGCGGCGCGCGGCGGTTTCTGTCGGCGGTGCGGGCGGCGGCGCGCAACAAACCGGTGCTGGCGATCAAATCCGGCCGGGGCCCCGATGCCGCCCGCGCCGCCGCCACCCATTCCGGCGCGCTGATGGGCGAGGACGCCGTCTACGATGCCGCCCTGCGGCGCGCGGGCATTCTGCGGGTGGGCGAGATCGATGAATTGTTCGATGCGGTGGAAACGCTCGCCCGGTTGCAGCCGCCGCGCGGCGACCGGCTGGCGATCCTGTCGAATGGCGGTGGACCGGGGGTGATGGCGGTCGACAGCCTGATCGCCGGCGGCGGCCGGCTGGCGGATCTGGCGCCCGAGACCGTGGCCCGGTTGGATGGCGTGCTGCCGGGGGTGTGGTCGGGTGGCAATCCGGTCGATATCGGCGGCGACAGCGGCACCGAACGCTATGCCGAGGCGCTGGATATCCTGCTGGAGGACAAGGGCTGCGATGCGGTGCTGGTGCTGCACGCACCGACGGCGGTGACCGATGGCGCCGAGGTGGCGCGGATCGTGGCCAAGGCCGCCGAACGCACCCGCCGGCCGCTGCTGACCAGTTGGCTGGGCGGGCCGGGTGCGGCGCCAGCCCGCCGGATCCTGAACGATGCCGGCATCGCCACCTATGACACGCCCAACAATGCCGTGCGCGGCTTCATGCACCGGGTGGGTTATCGCCGCATTCAGGACATGCTGATGCAGACCCCGCCATCGGTGCCGGAAACCTTCACCCCCGATATTCCGGCGGCGAAGGCGGTGATCGCCGGCGCCCGGGCGGAAGGCCGCACCCGGCTGACCGAGATCGAGGCCGGGCGCATTCTTGGCGCCTATGGCATCACCACCATCGAAACCCGCTTCGCCCGCGATGCCGAGGAGGCGGTCACCGCCGCCGGCGCCCTGGGCTTTCCGGCGGTGGTCAAGATCGCCTCGCCATCCATTGAGCACAAAAGCGCGGTCGCCGGGGTGGCGCTGGATCTTGAGAATGCCGACGAGGTTCGCCGCAGCATCGCCACATTGACCGAGCGCATGGCCCGCCGGGCACCCGATGCGGTGCTGGACGGTTTTCTGGTGCAGCGGATGATCCGCCGGCCGCGCGCCCATGAACTGCTGGTGGCGGTGGTTCACGATCCGGTCTTCGGCCCGGTGATCGCCTTCGGCCAGGGCGGCACGGCGGTGGAGCTGATCGAGGATCGGGCGCTGGCGCTGCCGCCGCTGAACACGGTTCTGGCGCGCGAGATGATGGGTCGCACCCGGGTGCACAAGCTGTTGCAGGGCTATCGCGACCGGCCGGCGGCGGATCTGGATGAGTTGTCGGGGCTGCTGATCCGGATCTCGCAGATGGTGGTCGATCTGCCGGATATGCGCAGCCTGGACATCAACCCGCTGGTCGCCGATGAAAACGGCGTGCTGGTGATCGACGCCCATGTCGAGGTGTTCGAGGACAACCGCACCCGCGGTCCGCTGGCGATCCGCCCCTATCCGCTGGATCTGGTGGAGACGGTGACGCTGGCCGATGGCCGGCGTGCGGTGCTGCGACCGATCCGGCCCGAGGATGAGCCCGGCCATCAGGATTTCGTCCGTCATCTGACGCCTGAGGACATCCGCTATCGGTTCTTCGGCGTGGTGCGCGAATTCAGCCACACCGAGATGGCCCGCTTCACCCAGATCGATTACGACCGCGAGATGGCGTTCATCGCCCGGGCCCGGTTCGACGGCGGCGACATCCCCGATACCCGTCCCGGCCGGCTGCCCGACGAGACCGGGGCCGAAACCCTGGGCGTGGTGCGGGTGGTGTTCGATCCGGACGGTGTCGACGCCGAATTCGCGGTGGTGGTGCGATCCGACCTGAAAGGCCGGGGGCTGGGCATCCGGCTGATGAACAAGGTGATCGCCTATTGCCGCAGCCGTGGCATTCACCGGATCGTCGGCCAGGTGCTGCGCGACAACCGGCCGATGCGCAAGCTGATGGTGACCCTGGGCTTCACCGTGCGCGAAAGCCTGGAGGACGATGTGGTGGAAGTGGTGCTGGATCTGGTGCCGCCTGCTCCCCCATCCCGGCCGGCGCCGCCTGCCGCGAAACCCGGCTGACCTGATGGCGCCACCCGCTACCGGCCCGCGCCGAAGATTGCCGGTGGATCTGCCGCGCGGCCGGCTGATCGCCCATCGCGGCGGTGCCGCCCATGCCCCTGAAAACACCCTGCAGGCATTGGCCGGGGCCGCGATGCTGGGCACGGACTGGGCGGAAATCGACATCCGGCTCACCGCCTGCGGCACGCCGGTGCTGATGCATGATGCCGATATCCGTGCCACCACCGATGCGGCGGGCCGAGTGTCGGCGCTGACCGCAACACAGTTTGCGGTGCTGGATGCCGGCGCCTGGTTCGGCACCACCGACGCCATGGCATCGCGGGAGCCGCCGCCAACCCTGGCGCGGGCCTTGGGCCTGGCGGCACGCATCGGCTTAGGAATCGATCTGGATCTGAAGCTCGACGCGCATGGCACGACCGCCGCCGTCGCAGCAGCACGGCTGGTCGGCGCGGTGGCCGGGGTGCTGGCCGGCGCCGGCATGCCGCAGCGACGGATCATCCTGACCAGTGCCGCACCCGAGGTTCTGGCCGCCGCCGCGCGGCTGCTGCCACAGGTGCCGCGCGGGCCGGTGCTGCGCCGGCCGGGCGATATCGGCCGGGCCGGCATGGCTGCCTGTATCGCGGATGGCGATGTGCTGGTGCTGAACGCCTGCCGCTTCGGACCGGCGCGGATCCGCGCCATGCGGGCGGCGGCGATCGCCACCACCGGCACGGCGCCGATGATCCTGCTCTATGGCAGCAGCAGCCACCGCCGGCTGAACCGGCGCTTCACCGCCGGGGCCGATGCGGCGATCGTGGATGCGCCGGACCGTCTGTTCGGTGCGCCTCTGCCGACCCCCCTGCTGCCGGTGGCCCTGCGCCGCTGGCGCAATGCCCGGCGGCGCAAGAGGGCGCCATCGACAGCAGCGGGTGGCGACCCTATCCCGCCATCGCCAGCGCGCGCGGGGTGACGAAGCGGCTGAGGCGGCCGGCCTCGGCCAAGGTGGCCGGATCGGGCGTGCCGGGCCAGACAGCGCTGTCGAAATCGATCACCGCCAGGCCGGCGGTGGGAAATTTCTCGGCCAGGGTGGCGCGGCCGGCGGGGTCGCCGCTGCGGATCAGATGGGTGGCCAGCGCCTGGAGGCCGGGATTATGGCCGACGATCATCACCGTTGCGGCGTCGCCGGCAAGCGCGTTCAGCCGTGCCAGGATCGTGTCCGGTTCAGCCAGATACAGGCCGGCGTCATAGATGATGCGGGCCTCGTCGATGGCGCCGGCCTCGACCAGCAGGCTTGCGGTTTCACGGGTGCGGGCGGCATCCGAGCACAGCACCAGATCGGGCGCCAGTTCGGTGACCGCGCGTGCCATGGCCAGGGCGGCGGCACGGCCACGCGGGTTCAGCGGCCGGTCGTGATCGGCCAGGGCCGGATTATCCCACGCCGATTTGGCGTGGCGGAGCAGAACAAGTCGCTTCATGCGGGGCATCCGTCGACAGAGGGCGTGGCGCGGAGACGTGAAGAACAACATTGCCGTCATGAATCACATGGCACCACCTTCATGCGCTCGCAACAATCATCAGCTATCCTGAGTAGGATTTTTGTGCCGAAGTGCCCCGTGAGGGCGATTGTCGGCAGCGACGACCCGAAATGCACCGAATGCCGCCCCCGCCCGCTGTTCTCAGGAACACCCTGCCGATGACGGTGGAGCCCATGCCCAGGAGAGTTGCCTTGTCGACCGAGCCGCGCACCGCGAAGTCCGACGCCGTGACCACGCCAGCCGAACACGACGCAACCGATGCGGCCATGCCCGTTGAGCAGACTGCGGCCACGGTGTCCGAGCAGGCGGCCGATTCCGATATCGGCACGGCGCAGGCGCTGGTCGAGCCGCTGGTGACCGAACAGCCGGTGCCGGTGACCACCGAGACCGCTGCCGAGGTCGAGGCGCGTGCGGTCGCCGCCGCCACCCGCGCCGCCGATCCGCTGCCGCCACCGCCGGCACCGGCCGCGCGGCCGCAGCGTGGTCAGCGCCGGATCGACATCAATTCGCCGCAGCGCTTCATCAACCGCGAGCTGTCGTGGCTGGCCTTCAACAACCGGGTGCTGGAGGAGAGCTGGAACACCCGCCATCCGCTGCTGGAACGGGTGCGCTTCCTGTCGATCTCGGCCAACAACCTCGACGAGTTCTACATGGTGCGCGTGGCGGGCCTGTGGAGCCAGGTGGAGATGGGCATCGAGCTGATCGGCCAGGACGGGCTGTCACCGGCTCAGCAGTTGCGCCAGATCCGCCAGCGCACGCATGAGACGATGCGTGAACAGCAGCGGTCGGTGCGGGCGCTGCGCCGTGACCTGAAGGACCAGGGCATCCGGGTGATCAGCCCGTCGGAACTGACCAAGAAGGAACGGGTGTGGCTGGATGCGCATTTCCGCAACCAGATCTTCCCGGTGCTGACGCCACTGGCCGTCGATCCTGCCCATCCCTTCCCGTTCATCCCGAATGGCGGGCTGGCGCTGGTGCTGGATCTGCGCCGCAAGGCCGACGGCACGCTGATGAACGCGCTGGTGCGCCTGCCGGCCCAGGTCGGACGCTTCGTGCGCCTGCCCGAGACCGACGAGGTGCGGGTGATCGGCATCGAGGACACGATCCTGCTGCTGATCGACGGGTTGTTCCCCGGCTATGACGTGATCGCCTCGGGCGAATTCCGGGTGCTGCGCGACAGCGACCTGGAAATCGAGGAAGAGGCCGAGGATCTGGTGCGTCTGTTCGAAAGCGCGCTCAAGCGCCGCCGCCGCGGCAGTGTGATCCACCTCGAAATCGATGACGAGATGCCCGAAGGCCTGCGCAATTTCGTGTCGGGTCAACTGGGTGTGAAAAGCCCCGACATGGTGGTGGTGACGGCCATGCCCGGCATGGCCGATATCCGCCAGCTGATCATCGACGACCGGCCAGATCTGAAATTCTCAAGCTATAACAGCCGCTTCCCCGAACGGATCCGCGAGCACGGCGGCGACTGCTTCGCGGCCATCCGCCAGAAGGACATGATCGTCCATCACCCTTACGAGAGCTTCGACGTGGTGGTGCAGTTTCTGCGCCAGGCGGCGGCCGATCCGGCGGTGGTGGCGATCAAGCAGACCCTGTACCGCACCAGCAATGACAGCCCGATCGTGAAGGCGCTGGTCGCCGCCGCCGAGGCCGGCAAGACCGTGACCGCGCTGGTCGAGCTGAAGGCGCGGTTCGACGAAGAGGCGAATATCCGCTGGGCGCGCGATCTTGAACGCGCCGGCGTGCAGGTGGTCTATGGTTTCATCGCGCTGAAGACCCATGCCAAGGTCAGCCTGGTGGTGCGCCGCGAAGGCGAGGGGCTGAATACCTATGTCCATTTCGGCACCGGCAACTATCACCCGATCACCGCCAAGGTCTATACCGACCTGTCCTATTTCACCGACAACCCCGATGTCTGCCGCGACGCCGCCTATCTGTTCAATTATCTGACCGGCTATGCCGAACCCACCCATTTCGAGAAGCTGGCGATCAGCCCGCGCGGCGTGCGGCTGCGGCTGCTGGAGCTGATCGATGCCGAGATCGCCAATGCCCAGGCCGGTCTGCCGGCGGCGATCTGGGTCAAGCTGAACAGTCTGGTCGACCCGCTGACCATCGATGCGCTGTACCGGGCATCGCAGGCCGGTGTCGAGGTGGAGCTGATCATCCGCGGCATCTGCTGTCTCCGGCCCGGCGTGCCGGGGCTGTCGGAGCGGATCCGGGTGAAGAGCATCGTCGGCCGCTTTCTGGAACACAGCCGGATCATATGCTTCGGCAATGGTCAGGCTCTGCCCTCGCCGCAGGCCAAGGTATTCATCTCGTCGGCCGATTGGATGCCGCGTAATTTCGACCGCCGGGTCGAAACCCTGGTGCCGATCGAGAACCCGACCGTGCAGCAGCAGGTGCTGGACCAGATCATGGTGGCGAACCTGAAGGACACCCTGCAAAGCTGGACGCTCGGTCCCGACGGCGTGTATAAGCGCATGGCACCGGTCGGGGAGGGCTTTTCGGCCCATACCTATTTCATGACCAACCCCAGCCTGTCGGGTCGGGGCAAGGCACTGCGCAAGCGTGGTGAGGTGCCGCATCTGTCGCTGACCTGACCGACGTGGCCGGCAGGGCATATCCGGCGTGGCACCGATCGGCGGGAACCCTGGCGGGCCGGGTCGTGTTGCCGGACGGCAACCAATTGGATGGAGTGAATGAGCGATCGCGCCTTCCCCACCACGGCCGGCACCGATATGGCGCCGGACCACAGGCTTCCCGGCAACGGGCCGCGCCGACTGGGCGTGGTCGATATCGGATCGAATTCTCTCAGGCTGGTGATCTTCGACGGCCTGAAGCGGATGCCCCAGCCGATCTTCAATGAAAAGGCGCTGTGTGCGCTGGGATCGGGTGTCGCCGAAACCGGCCGGCTTGATCCGGAACGGGTCGAGGCGGCGATCACCGCGCTGAAGCGGTTTTCCGCCATCGGCCGGGAACTTGCCGACAACTGGCTGATCGCGGTGGCCACGGCCGCGGTCCGCGATGCCGAGGACGGGCCCGCCTTCATCCAGCGGGTGGAGCGCGATTGCGGCATGTCGGTGCGCACCATCACCGGCGTCGAGGAAGCGACCCTCTCGGCATTGGGCGTGTTGTCGGCCGAACCTGAGGCCGACGGGCTGGTTGCCGACCTGGGCGGCGGGTCGCTGGAACTGGTGCGGGTGGAAGCGGGCGCTGTCGGCCGCCAGATCACCCTGCCGGTGGGTGCGCTGAGGCTGGCGGCGAAAGGCATCGACAACCGCAGCTGGACCGAGGCGGTCGAGCGCGCGCTCGACGATGCCCCCTGGGCCGCCGAGGCCGAGGGCCGGGGCCTGTATCTGGTGGGCGGCGGCTGGCGGGCGCTGGCCCGGGTGCATATCGCCGAAGTCCGCCACCCGATCGCCGCCATCCATCGCTACACGCTGGACACCGCCGCCGCTCTGGCGCTGGCCGACCGGGTGATGGCGATGAAGCCGGCCGAGCTTGCCCGGCTGAAGGCGGCGCCCTCGCGCCGTGTCGCCACCCTGCCCCATGCCGCGGCGGCGCTGGCCGGGCTGGTGCGCCGGGTGCGCCCGCATGAAATCGTGTTCTCGGCCTATGGTCTGCGCGAAGGCGTGCTGTATGAAAACCTGCCGGCCAGCCTGCGTGCCGCCGACCCGTTGATGGCGGCCTGCCGGGATCTGGTCGATCAGCATGCCGGCTTCGCCGATTACGGCGACCATGTCCATGAGTGGATCAAGCCGCTGTTTCCGGACGAAAGCCCGAACGACCAGCGCCTGCGTCACGCCGCCTGTCTGCTGTCGGAAATCGCCATCGCCGCCCATCCCGACCGCCGGGCCGAGCATGCGGTGAGCGAGATCCTGTCGCTGCCCTTCCTGCCGCTGCGCCATGCCGAGCGCGCCTTTCTGGCGCTGGCGATCTATGCGCGCTATGCCGGCAACATCACCGGCCTGGATGCCAAGCCGGCGCGCGATCTGCTGGACCAGCCGTCGCAGGCCCGCGCGCGGTTGATCGGCCTGGCGCTCAGGCTGGCGGATACCTTCTCGGGCTGCGCCTCGGCCCTGCTCGACCGGGCGCGCATCGAGCCGACGTCTGGCACCCTGACCCTGCATGCCCGCCCCGACGGCCGCGACCTGATGGGCGAGGTGGTGGAACGGCGCCTGGAATCGCTCGCCAAGGCCATGCGCCGCCGCTATCGGATGAAGGCGGACGGGTGATGACACGGGAGAGGCGGCCAGGGAACCTCCGCCCCGGTCGTGGTGACCGGCCTGCCCTCTTCGGCGCCATTCACCCGCCGACCGTGCGAAGAATGGCCCCTTCCTGCACTTGATGTATCAGCAATTTCGATCAACCATGCGTCGATGACAACCGGCCGGCGCCCTGCCGGCATCGTCGCTGAAGGCCCCCGGCATCGTCGTCGCTGAAGGATCGTGCCAATGATCGAGACCGCCCGCCTGGAGATCGCCGGGCCGCGCGCCACCCTGACCCTGACCCGGCCGGCCAAGCGCAATGCCCTGCTGATGCGCGAGATTCCGGCCGTGATCGGGTTGATCGACCGGGTCGAGGCCACGCGTGGCGTGCGGCTGCTGGTGCTGACCGGTGAAGGCGGCACCTTCTGTTCCGGGGTGGCCTTCGATGATCTGGCCGGGGTCGACTGGGCCGACAATCCGCTGGAGAAGCTGTGCGAGCGGGTGGCGCGGGTGCAGGTGCCGACGATCTGCGCCATGAATGGCGGCGTCTATGGCGGCGGCGCCGATCTGGCCCTGGCCTGCGACATGCGCATCGGCACGCCCGCCACTCGTGCGGTTCTGCCGCCGGCCCGGATCGGGGTGATGTATCACGTGACCGGTCTTGAACGGTTCGTGCGTAAGCTGGGGCCATCGGCCGCAAAGCGGCTGCTGGTGATGGCCGAACCGATGGCGGCCGACGAGTTGCTCCGCATCGGTTTTCTGGATCAACTGGTGGCGGAAGACAGCCTTGACGCCGCGGTCGACGACCATGCCGCACGCATCGCCGAACTGGCGCCACGCACCGTGCGCGGCTTCAAGCGCCTGCTCGACGACGTCGCCGCTGGCCGCCTGGATCGCGCCGCCGCCGCCTCCGAGATCGGCGCCAGCTTCACCTCGCCCGAGGCCCGCGAGGGCTATGCGGCGCTGAAGGAAAAACGGCCGCCGCGTTTCGACGAGATCTGAGGCGTGGTGCTGGCCTGTCTGGCTCAGCCCAGCGTCACCTCGCCCTCATCCATGCCGTTCCAGTAATGAATGCGGCTGGCGCGGACCCGGATCATCACCACGCCCGGGGTATCGATGCCATTGGCGAACCAGCGGTCCAGATCCCGGGTCCAATGGGCCTTGAACTGCGCCTTGTCGCGGATCAGCTCGGCCCTGCCCTCGACCGAGACGAACAGCGGCCGCTGACCCAGCACGCCGCTGCTGCCCTGAAAGGTCAGCGACACAGTCGGATCGGCCTCGATGTCCGACACGGTGCGGGTCTGGTCGTTGGCGAAATAATAACTGTCACCGGTGTAATCGACGTCGCGGTTGTTGCTCATCGGCCGCCCGGCAAGGGCACCGTTTGACGTGCGGGTGACCAGCATCGTGAAGTCGATCTCGCGCATCTTACGCGACAGGTCTTTCATGGTCATGTCGGCCATAACAGTGATCTCCGGCGTTGATCCGGGGCCGCGACATGCGGCCGCCCGGATCAACCCTTCAACCGGATCATGGTTCCTCATCCCGTGCCGACCGCGGCGCCGCAGCCTTGTCACCCCTGGCGGCGGGCGGCCAGGGTCAGGCTTGCCAGAAAATCCTGGGCGACCTCGTGGGCGGCCATGATGTGGCTGTGCAGGGCCGCCTCGGCGGCGCGGCCGTCGCCACGCAGAATGGCATCGACCACCGCCTGATGTTCGTGATGCGAGGCGCCCAGCCGGGCCAGATGGTTGAACTGCACGCGCCGGAACGGCGCCACCCGCCGGCGGACCGCGGCGGTCAACTCGACCAGCACATCGCTGCGGGCGCCGGCATAGATCTGGTCGTGGAACCGGCGGTTGCCGGCCTCATAATCGCCAGCCTCGCCCGCGCGCATCGCCACGCCCAGCACGCGATGGGTGTGGTCCAACTGCCCGCGCTCGGCCGGGGTCATCCGTTCCGCCGCCAGCCGGCCGCAGGTCGCCTCCAGTTCCGCCATCGCCTCGAACATCGAGGTCAACCGCTCAGGGGCGGGCAGGGTGACATAGACCCCGCGATTGGGCCGTTTTTCCACCAGCTCGGTCGCCGCCAGCAATTGCAGTGCCTCGCGGATCGGGGTGCGTGAGACGCCGAACCGGCGCGCCAGGGCCAGTTCCTCCAGCCGCGCACCCGGCAGGATGCGGCCGCCGACGATGTCGTCCTCCAGGCGGTGGCACAGCAACGCCGCCGTCACCTCATCCTCGTGGCCGCCGCCGATCTGCCTGCCCATTTCGGGTCTCCTTCTGTCCGTGCATACACGGTGTCAAAGCTGTTATGGTCCGATAAGGGCGGAATTTCGAGACAATTCCCCCCGGCTGGTGGTGTCAAAGATTATTTCGCCTAAAAAATAATCATTTACGAAAATATGGATATAAAATAGGCAGAAAAATCAGAGAACATGCCAGAGCATACCATTCAACCTGTTGACCCGTATGATTCGGCATAAGGATTGCTCGTGTATACACGATCGATGTTGCCTGTTTCGAGGGGAGGCTCCAGGGCCATGACGGATGTGAGGCGCCGCGGATTTCTGAAGGCCGGTGCGGCCGGGACGGTGGCAGGGGTGTTCGCCGCCCCCGCGATCGTGCGGGCGCAGGAACGGTTCAACTGGAAGATGACCAATGCCTATGGCCCGGGATCGCCGTTCTATGTCACCGGGCCGGGCAGCCCGACCGATTTCTGCGAGCGGGTGAAGGAGATGTCGGGCGGGCGGCTGACCATCCAGCATTTCGCCGCCGGCGAGCTGATCCCGGCGCTGGAGGGCTTCGACGCGGTTCGCGCCGGCATTGTGGAGATGAACGCCGCCAACGCCTATTTCTGGGCCGGCAAGCTGTTCGCTGCCCAGTATTTCACCACCGTGCCCTTCGGGCTGAATTTTCAGGGCATGAATGCCTGGCTGTACCATGCGGGCGGCCTGGAGCTGTGGCACGAGATCTACAAGCCGCTGGGGCTGATCGCGTTTCCAATGGGCAATACCGGGGTGCAGATGACCGGCTGGTTCCGCGAGCCGATCAACGGCATCGAGGATTTCAACGGCCTGAAGATGCGGATTCCGGGCCTCGCCGGCAAGGTTTACCAGCAACTGGGCGTGGAAGTGAAGCTGTTGCCCGGCGGCGAGATCTTCCCGGCGCTGGAGCGCGGCGTGATCGATGCCGCCGAATTCGTCGGCCCCTATCAGGACCGGCGCATGGGGCTGCACAAGGCCGCCAAGAATTATTACACCACCGGCTGGCACGAGCCGTCGAATGTCACCGAGCTACTGATCGGCGCCAAGGCCTGGGACAACCTGCCCAAGGATCTGCAGGCGATCGTGAAATCGGCGGCGCAGGCCTGCAATCTGGACAGCTTCGCCTGGTCGGAGGCGGTGAACGCCGATGCGCTGAAGGATCTGGTCGAGAATGAGGGTGTCATCGCCCGGCAACTGCCGGTGCCGGTGGTCGACCGGCTGAAGGCGGTGACCGACGAGGTGCTGGCGGCGGAAGCGGCCAAAGACGCGACCACGAAGAAGGTCCATGACAGCTTCATGGCCTTCCGCGCCAAACATGCGTCCTGGGCGGCGGTCAGCGAACGGCCCTATGAGACCATCATTGCCGATGCCGGCAAGGGGGCCTGAGCCATGAAGGGGCCAGAGTCATGGGGGAGGCATGAGCCATGACCGGGGCCATCGGTCCTGTCAGCCCGCTCGACCGCATCCTCGGCGCCGTCATCGACGGTGCCGGGGCGGTGGCGGCGGTGTGCGGGTTCGCGCTGGTGCTGGTGGTGGGCGGCAATGTGCTGCTGCGCTATGTGCTGGGCACCGGCAGTGTCGGCTTTCAGGAACTGGAATGGCATCTGATCTCGCCGATCGCGCTGCTCGGCATGTCCTATGGCATGCGCCACGGCGCCCATGTCCGGGTCGACGTGCTGTATGACCGGCTGGGGCCGGCGGTGCAGGCGGCGATCGACACCGTGGCCGCCATCCTGATGGGGGCGATGGCGGTGGCGATGATCCTGCTGTCGCTGCCCTATGTGCAGCAATCCATCGGCATGATGGAGGGCTCGCCCGACCCCGGCGGGCTGCCGTGGCGCTTCGCGTTAAAGGCCTTCATTCCGCTGGGCTTCGCCATTCTGGTGTTGCAGGCGCTGGCTCAGGCGATGATGTCGGCGCGCCAGTGCCGGGCGGCCCTGGCGGCTGCGGCGCCGGCGGGAGGTCGGCCATGACCGGCAATGAATGGCTCGCCATCGCCATGGTGGCCGCGTTCTTCGGGCTGCTGGTCGCCGGTATCCCGGTCGGCATCGCGCTGGCGGTGTCGGGGCTGGGCTTCGGCTTCGCGGGCTTCGGGCCGCTGCTGCTGCAACTGATCCCGTCCAGGGTTTACGGCGTCGTCACCAATTACACCCTGCTGGCCCTGCCCCTGTTCATCTTCATGGGGGTGATGCTTGAGAAATCCAAACTCGCCGAAGAGTTGATCGACGTCATCGGCCATGCCATGGGCCGGCTGACCGGCGGCATGGGGCTGGCGATCGTGCTGGTCGGCGTGCTGATGGGGGCGTCGTCGGGCGTGGTCGGCGCCACCGTCGTGACGGTGGGGCTGCTGGCCTTGAAGCCGCTGATCGCGCGCGGCTACGACAAGGGCGTGGCGGCGGGGGTGATCTGCGCCTCGGGTACGCTCGGCCAGATCATTCCGCCATCGCTGGTGCTGATCCTGCTGGCCGACATCATGGGGCTGTCGGTGGGCACGCTGTTCGCGGCCGCCCTGATCCCCGGTCTGGTGCTGGCGGCGCTGCTGGCGGGATATCTGATCGTGCTGGGCATCCTGCGGCCGAAGCTGGTGCCGGCGATCCCGGCCGATGAGCGGGCCGGCATGTCGCCGGCCGTGCTGCGGGCCAAGCTGCTGAAGGTGGTGGCGCCGCCGCTGGCACTGGTGTTCGTGGTGCTGGGCTCGATCGTCGGTGGGATCGCTGCCCCCACCGAGGCCGCATCGATGGGGGCGCTGGGGGCATTGCTGCTGGCGGCGGGCACCCGGCGGCTGAGCTGGCCGGTGTTCACCGACACACTGAAGACCACGCTGATCACCACCACCATGGTGTTCTTCATCCTGATCTGCTCGCAACCCTTCGGGCTGGCCTTCCGGGGCCTGGGCGGCGAGGGGCTGGTGCACCGGATGTTCGATCTGATCCCCGGCGGGCTCTATGCCGAGCTGCTGTTCCTGATGGCGCTGCTGTTCGTGCTGGGCTTCTTTCTGGAATGGATCGAGATTTCCTATATCGCCCTGCCGCTGTTCCTGCCGGTTTTCGCCAACACCGATATCGACATGGTGTGGCTGGCCATCCTGGTGGCGATGAACCTGCAGACCAGCTTCCTGACGCCGCCCTTCGGCTGGGCGCTGTTCTTCCTGAAGGGGGTGGCGCCGCCCGGTGTCACCAGCATGGACATCTATCGCGGCGTGCTGCCCTTCATCGGCCTTCAGGCGCTGGCGCTGGTGGCGCTGTTCCTGATGCCGGCCATGGCCACCTGGCTGCCCCGCGCCATCGGCTGGTAGCAGCCTCCCCCTCTCAACCTCCAACCCGCCATCCACCCTCACAACCGGTGACCCCCCGCACCCGGAGATCCGACCTTGACCCTAGATGCCCTGTTTCATGCCGACCCGTTCTTCCTGGCCGCCTTCGCGGCCGCACTGCTAGCAACCGGCGCCGTCGCCGGAACGCTTGCCGGCCTGCTGGGCGTTGGTGGCGGCATCGTCATCGTGCCGGTGCTGTTCAATCTGTTCCCGCTGATCGGCATTCCTGAAGAGGTGCGGATGCATGTGGCGGTGGGCACCTCGCTTGCCACCATCATCCCGACCTCGATCATTTCGGCGCGGGCGCATTACCGGCGTGGCGGGCTGGATACGGCGCTGTTCTGGCGGCTGATGCCGGCGGTGCTGGTGGGGGTGCTGATCGGCAGCTGGCTGGGCAGCGGCGCCAAAGGCGAGGTGCTGACCCTGATCTTCGGTGTGGTGGCCTTGCTGGTGGCGGCCAATATGGCGTTGCGGCCTGAAGGCATGACCCTGGCAGACAATCTGCCCGGCGGCATCCTCCGCCATCTGATCGGGATGGTGATCGGCGGGTTCTCGGTGGTGATGGGCATCGGTGGCGGCACCTTGTCGGTGCCGATCCTGACCGCGTTCAACTATCCGATCCGGCGCGCGGTCGGCACCGCATCGGCGCTGGGGCTGGTGATCGGCCTGCCCGGCGCCATCGCCTTCATCCTGGCCGGATACGGCCGGCCCGACCTGCCGCCGGCGAGCCTGGGCTATGCCAATCTGCTGGGCTTCGCGCTGATCGTGCCGGCCACCATGCTGACAGCCCCGCTCGGTGCCCGGCTGGCGCATACCATCTCGCCGGTCTGGCTCAGGCGCGCCTTCGCACTGTTCCTGTTCCTGACCGCCGCCCGCATGTTCTATTCGCTCAGCTGAGGATGCCCGACCGATGATCCGCGCCCGCACCGCCCTTGGCGGCATGGTCACCGCCCCCCATCATCTTGCGGCCGAGGCTGGCCGTGGCGTTCTGGCCGAGGGTGGCAATGCCGTCGAGGCCATGGTCGCCGCCGCCGCCGCCATCGCCGTGGTCTATCCGCATATGAACGCGATCGGCGGCGACGGCTTCTGGCTGATCGCCGAGCCCGGGCAGGCGCCGGTGGCGATCCGCGCCTGCGGCGCCGCCGCCGCGCACGCCACCGAGGGCTTCTATGCCGAGGCCGGCCACACCGGCAGCCTGCCGACCCGTGGGCCGCTGGCAGCACTCACCGTGGCCGGTGCCGTCGGCGGCTGGGCGGCGGCGCTGACGGTGGCCAGGGACTGGCGCGGCGGCCGGCCCGCGCTGCCGCTGTCGCGCTTGCTGGACGACGCCATCCGCCATGGCCGCGACGGCGTGCCGGTGACCGCCTCGCAGGCGGCGCTGACCGCGCAGAAGCTGGGGGAACTGGCCGGCCAGCCGGGTTTTGCCCCGGTCTATGCCCCCGATGGCCGCCCGCCGGCGCTGCACCAGATCCTGAAACAGCCGGCGCTGGCGGCGACTTTTCAACGGCTGGCCGAGGCCGGGCTGGATGATTTCTATCGTGGCGACATCGCCCGCGCCAATGCGGCCGGGCTCGCCGCCGCCGGCAGCCCGTTGTCATTGGCCGATATGGAGGCCTGGCGCCCGGCGCTGGTGGCGCCGCTGACCCTGCACATTCCCGGTGCCACGGTGTGGAACCAGCCGCCACCGACCCAGGGCGCCGCCTCGCTCGCGATCCTTGGGATCTTCGACCGCCTGGGCGTGACGGTGGCCGAGGGGTTCGATCATGTCCACGGACTGGTCGAGGCGACCAAGCGCGCCTTCCTGCTGCGCAACGCCCATATCGGCGACCCCGAGGCGATGGTGGTCGATCCGCAATCCTGGCTGACGCCCGAGGCGCTGGCGGCCGAGGCGGCGCATATCGACCGCCACAGGGCCGCGCCATGGCCGCAGCCGACACGCGCCGGTGACACCGTCTGGCTGGGGGCGGCCGACGCGGCCGGCCGGGTGGTCAGCTATATCCAGAGCATCTACTGGGAATTCGGCAGTGGCGTGGTCGTGCCGGAAACCGGGGTGCTGTGGCAGAACCGGGGCAGCGGCTTCGGCCTTGGGGCCGCTGCCGGCGCCAACCGGCTGGCGCCGGGGCGGCTGCCCTTCCACACCCTGAACCCGGCCATGGTCCGGCTGGATGACGGCCGGCTGATCGCCTATGGCACCATGGGCGGCGAGGGCCAGCCCCAGACCCAGGCGGCGGTGTTCACCCGCCATGTCCGTTTCGGCCAGGATCTTCAGGCGGCGATCACCGCGCCGCGCTGGCTGCTGGGCCGGACCTGGGGTGCCGGCACCACCTCGCTGAAGCTTGAAAGCCGCATCGATCCGGCGCTGGCCGACCAGCTTGCCGCCGCTGGCCATGCGGTGGAGATGGTGGATGCCTGGGACGACCTGATGGGCCATGCCGGGGCGGTATCGGTGCACCCCTCCGGCGTGATCGAGGGGGCCAGCGATCCGCGCTCGGACGGGGCGGTGGCGGCGGTGTGACGCCGGGGCATGCGCGCCAATAGGTGCGCGCCCGGCCTGGATCATGAAGATGGTTCACGCGCGCCAATAGGCGCGCGTGAACAGGACCAGCACCGTGAACAGCTCCAGCCGGCCCAGCAGCATGGCGAAGGCCAGCACCGCCAGCACCGGGTCGCTCATGGTCGAGTAATTGCCCGCCGGGCCGATGATCGGCCCGAGCCCGGGGCCGACATTGGCCAGTGCCTGCGAGACCGCGGTGGCGGCGGTGATGAAATCGACCCCCAGCGACGCCACCACGATCGACAGGATCACGAACACCGCGAAGAACACGGTCACGAAGCTCAAAACCGACAGCAGAATGGCTTCGGGCACCGGCCGGCGGTTATAGGTCGGCACGATCACCGCATTGGGGTGGATCAGCTGGTGCAGATGGCGGCGCGCGGTGGTGACCAGAATGACGAAGCGGAAGATCTTGATTCCACCAGAGGTGGAGCCGGTGCAGCCGCCGACCAGGATCAGCCAGAAGAACACCGCGAACGGGAAAGTGCCCCACAGATTGTAGTCGGCGGTGGCGAAGCCGGTGGTGGTGATCACCGACACCACGTTGAACAGCGACATCCGCACCGCCTGCAGCGGTTCCACATCCTGACCCAGCACCAGCCACAGGCTGAGCGCCGCCGTCCAGATGGCGATGCCGGCCAGAAAGGCCCGAACCTGGGCGTCACGCCACAGCGCGTCGTGGTTCTGGGTCAGCGCGCGGATATAGAGCGCGAAGGGCAGGGCACCGCCGATCATGAACACCACGACGATCATCTCGATCAGCGGGCTGTCGAAATGGCCGATCGAGGCGTCGGAGGTGGAGAAGCCGCCGGTGGAGACGGTGGACATCGCATGCACCAGCGCCTCGAACCCGGTCATGCCGGCCGACCACAGCAGCACCATGCAGGCGATGGTCATCACCAGATAGATCCGGCCGAAGGCCGAGGCCAGCTGGGCGGCGCGCGGCACGATCTTTTCCGAATTGTCCGAGCTTTCGGTGCGGAACAGCTGCATGCCGCCGATCCGCAGCATGGGCATGATCGCGACCGAGGTGACGATGATGCCGATACCGCCCAGCCAGTGCAGCATGCCGCGCCAGACGAGAATGCCGGGCGGTGCGGTATCGAGCCCGCTCAACACGGTCGACCCGGTGGTGGTCAGCCCGGACATCGCCTCGAAAAAGGCGCCGGCATAGGTGATGTCGGGGGATGCGAACATCAGCGGCAGGGCCGCGAAGGCCGCCACCCCGGTCCATGACATCGTGGTGGTGAGAAAGGCGTGACGCAGCCCCAGCGAGGTGGGGTGTGCGGTGCGGGTGGTGAGCACCAGGCTGACACCCGCGAACACCGTCACCAGCGACGACACCACGAACACCGCCCAGTCGGCATGGCCGGCCAGCGCATCGAAAGCGGCCGGCACCAGCATGGCGGCGCCCAGCAGCGCCAGCAGCACGCCGATGATGAACAGCACCGGCTTGATGTCGATCACAGTGGCGGGCTCCCGATGCTGCAACGCAACGCAATACGGCCGCGGGCCCGGGGGTTCGGGCGCGGCACCGCCGGCGATGATCGGGGAAACCGCCGCCGCTGTCCATGGGGCTGGTGCTGCCGCAACGCGGCAACACCAGCTTGCTGGCGGCAAATGGCCATGTGGGTTCAGGTGAAGAGGCCCCGGCAGCGGCTGGTGGCGTTTCACAATATGGGACAGTGATGATGAGCACGGATGCATCTGACGTGATTTATCAGTACCCGGCCTCTGAGTTGGACAACGACACGTATCTTGCCTATGGCAGCTTCGTCACGGGCGTCGCCAACGGCACCGATACAGCCTCGACCATCACCACGACCGCGCGCGATCTGGCGACCAGGCTGAACGCGCAATATCTGGATGCCCGCGATTTCGGCGCGGTCGGCGATGGTGTCACCGATGACACGGCGGCCCTGCGGGCGCTGTTCGATGCCCGGTTCGATCTGCTGGGCTGGGGCAAAACCTCGGGCACCAGCGCCCCCGAGACCTGGGCCGACGCCTGGAAGGTGGTGATGCTGCCGGCCGGCACCTATCGTCTCAGCCGTGCGCTGTCGATCCGGTCGAACACCATCGTCTTCGCCTATGGCGCGGTGCTGAAGGCACTGCCGGTTGGGGGCTCGGATCCCGAGAACGTCTGGGAAGCCGGCTATTGGGATGCGCGGACAAATGGTACCAAGAGCGGCATCGGCCATCTGGGCGGGCTGGTGAGCATCCGTCACGCGCAGAACGTTCACTGGCATGGCGGTACGCTCGATGCCAACCAGATCATGATTCGTGGCGGGTTCAACGCGCTGGGGATCTCGGCGCCTTATGCAAGCTCGGTGGGGCGCGGCGAGAAGATCATCGTCAGGGATGTGCGTCTGCGAGGCTGCCGCACCAATCTCACATCGAACACCACGGCCAAGCTGCCCGATATCTTCCCCGGCGGTGGCGGCAAGGGCATCACACTTCAATTGGGCCAGAACGACATCATCCTCCAGAACCTGCTGATCGAGGATTGCGACGTGGTCGCGACGATCGAGGGCACTGAAAGCCTGGGCCGGGAACTGCGTCAGGTGATCGTCGACACGGTGATCGCCCGTGACTGCAAATATGGCTTCATCGTCCAGGGTGTGCCGCCCCAGATGAAGTCGTCGATCGATCTGAAGAACATCTGGCTGCACAATGTCGGCAACGCCGCTTATGACGCCAGCCCCGACGGCTATACCCACACTGGCGATTTCATCGACGACCCCCGGCGGATCGGCGGCGTGCTGACGATGTACAACGCCAACAACATGAATGCCGACATCCGGATCACCAACGACAACGAGACCGGGCTGACCGGCACCGGTGGCAGCGACCTGATCCGGGGCACGGCGCGCAACAGCCATATCCGCATTCAGGGTTATGTGGCGCGGCTGAACCATCTGTGGAACACCACGCTGACCCAGCAGGATGCGCGGATCAGCAGCATCACTGTCATCAATGGCGGCAGCGGCTACACCGCCGGTGATACTGTGGTCTTCACCAATGACGTTGTCGGCGGCGGCCCGACCTCTCATCAGGTGGGAACCCTGACCGTCGATGCCAATGGTGCCATCGAGAGCGTGGCCCTCTCGGATCAGGCTCTGTATCTGGGAGACTCGACCGCCGATACCGGCAAGGGTTATCAGCGTCCGCCGATCATCACCGTCACCTCGGCCACCGGCACCGGTGCCGTGCTGACACCAGTGATGAACTATCCGTTCAGTACCGACAACAAGACCGGTGGCGTCTTCGACTGTGTGCTTGAGGCGGAGCTGGAAGTTGGCGAGCATGTGGGCAAGCTGGTCAAGCACCTGCCACATGTCCGGCCGACCGGTCTCGACATCCGGGCGGCGATCCGCTCCGCCGACGCCTTCTCGGCACCGGTCAATGACATCTATGACTTCGAGGCGGGCGATACCGCCGGCATCCAGGCCCGCAACCGGTTCGAGATCATCATCCGCAATCTTCAGAAGGTGATCCGCGGCCGCTTCGACCGCGACTGGGACGCGGCGACGGTTCAGGCCATGGCCGGGCCACTGGTGGAACTGGGTAAGACCGAGTTCGCCGAGCAGGTCCGTTTCGACGCGACGATCGACAACCGCTTCATCAACCACCGTCTGAACGTCACCGGTTCCGTCGGCGGCACCACCACGACGCTGGTTGATGCGTCGGCCCTGCCGGCCGGCTTCCGGGGGCTGGTGACCGTGACCTCGCTGGGGCTCATACCAAGTCCCATGGACGGTCACCCATGTGCCCATGATCGCATGCCGATGGACATGATGAGCCACGGCTGATCGACGAG
>NZ_BMDZ01000050.1 GCF_014636235.1 Tistrella bauzanensis | reverse complement strand
CCGCGCGAGACCCCCGCCAAGCTCCCAAGCCGTCAGCAGACGGCGTCAAACCATGGGTAGCGGGCATTCGGCAACAGCCTCTGATGTCTCGTGCAAATTCCGCGCGGGCCATGCCCATGCGATGGTGGTGCGCCGGGGTTGAATCGGAGGGTGCCGCCGTGTCAGCATCCACCGGCCTGCACATCATGCATCCCTTCAGGAGTAACGCCGATGACTGTCCTCAGCATCCAGTCGCGGGTGAGCTTCGGTTACGTCGGCAACAGTGCCGCAACCCTGCCGCTCGAACGTCTGGGCCGGGATGTCTGTGCGCTGGATACCGTTCGTTTCAGCAGCAATCCGCGTTATGCCGGCTGGCGTGGCACCGTCACCGACGAGGCGGAGCTGCGCGGGCTGATCGAGGGGCTGGACGCGCTGCCCGACGAGGCCGGCGGCGGGCTGGGCTTCGTGCGTGCGGTGCTGACCGGCTATTTCGGCAGCGCCGCCCAGGTGCCGGTGGCGGCCGAGGCGGTCGACCGGGTACGTCGGCGGGTGCCGGGGGCGTTCTATCTGTTCGATCCGGTGATCGGCGACTATCCCGCCGGCCGCTATGTCCAGCCGGGTGTGGCCGAGGCGATGGTCGACGAGCTTCTGCCCCGCGCCGATCTGGTGGTGCCCAATCATTATGAACTCGACCACCTGACCGGTGCCCGCACCACCACCCGCGCCGAGGTGATCGCGGCGCTGGACCGGCTGGCCTCGATGGGCCCCGAGATGGCGGTGGCGACATCTGTCCGGGTGGCTGAAACCGCGCCCGGCTCGGTCGAGGTGATCGCGGTGGGGCAGGCCGGCCGCTTCCGCATCGAAACCCCGCTGGTGCCGGCGCATTTCTCGGGCACCGGCGACATGTTCTCGGCCGTGCTGCTGGCCGATCTTCTGGCCCACCGCGACCTCGCCCGCGCCATCCGCCGCGCGGTCGCCGCCACTTATGCCGTGGTCGAGGCCAGCCGCAACATGGGCGGCGCCGAACTGGCGCTGGTCGCCGCCCAGGATCTGATCGTCACCGCCGATCCCGACGGGGTGGCGGTTCATCCGCTGTAGACGGCGGCTGGCGGGATCGGCGCGTTCCAGCCGGGCCGCCTCAGGGAAGCTCGATCACGACCTTGCCGAACGGGCCCCGATCGAGATGATCGAGTGCTGCCGACAGGTCCGCGAACGGATAGCGGGTATCGATCACCGGCTTGATCCCGGTCCGGTCGACCGCGCGGACAAGACGCGTCAAGGCACGACGACTTCCCGTGCCGATCCCGTGAATGGTGACGTCCTTCAGCATCAATGGCATGGCCGGCGCGCTGACGTCGAAGCCGTCAAGCGCGCCGATCTGGCAGATATGCCCGCCCACGGCGGCCACCTGCACCGACCGGGCCAGATGCGATCCGCCGATCACCTCAAGGATATGGTCGGCACCGCGATCGCCGGTGGCGGCGTATACCGCCTCGACCCAATCTTCCCGCGTTTTGTCGATATAATGATCGGCGCCGAGCGCCCGCGCGCGCTGACCGTTCTCCAGAGCGCCGGAGACGATGACCTCGGCACCGTTCGCCTTGGCGATCTGCAGGCCGAACAAGGCCACGCCGCCGGTGCTCGGGATGAGCACGGTGTCGCCGGAACGCACGCCTGCGCGTTCCATCAAGGCGAACCAGGCGGTCACGCCAGCGCATGGCAGGGTAGCCGCTTCCACGTCGTTCAGGGTCGCCGGGGCGCGCACGAACCAGTCTTCCGACATGGCGACATATTCGGCGAGAACGCCCGGATAATAGCCGCCAAGCGTGCGGTAGGCCGGCGTTCGCGCGTCACCGGGCCGAAGCCCGTCGATCCAGTCGGGCATGAAGGTCGAGATGACCCGGTCGCCAGGTGTGAAACGCGAAACGTTCGGGCCAAGCGCGACGACCTCTCCGGCAAGGTCCGATCCCGGCGTGAAGGGGAAGCTGATCGGCAGGCCCCGCCCGCTCTCGATCACCATCTTGTCGCGATAGTTCAGGGCGACCGCCTTCACCTTCACGAGGATGTCATGATCCCCCGGTGACGGGATCGCAGCCTCCTTCAGGGCCAGCCGGTCGCGGCCGATGGCGTCGATCTCCCAACGCAGCATTGTCTTCATGATAAGGCTCTCCGAATGCGGACCGCCCGCCTGTCGGATTGGCGGGAGCAGCGGGTTGACTGATCTTCGGGAGAGCACGCTGACACAGGCAATTGTAGATAATAATCCGCTATAATCAGCATTGGTTGTTGCGTTCAGAGGCATCAATATGAGGGGCGGAGATTATGTCGAGCTCATGGCGTTCCTGAGCGTCGCGGAGGAGCGGAGCTTCAGACGGGCTGCGGCGCGACTGGCGATGTCGCCATCGGCGCTCAGCCATACGATCAGATCGCTGGAGGAGCGTCTGGGCGCGCGGCTGCTCAATCGGACAACGCGCAGTGTCTCGTTGACGGAAGCCGGCCAGTCATTGTTCGCGCGCCTGCGTCCGGCCATGGACGAGATCGGCGCCGCCGTGCAGGACGTCAGTGACCGCCAGAGCCGGCCGCGGGGCGTGGTGCGGGTGAACCTGCCGCGCATCGCCGCCCGTCTGTTGATCGCGCCCATGCTGGCAGACGTCACGCACCGCTATCCTGATGTGCGGCTCGATCTGGTGATCGACGACGACATCACCGATATCGTGGCGCAAGGCTTCGATGCCGGCATAAGGTCCGGCGGCCTGGTCCAGCAGGACATGATCGCGGTCAGGCTCACGCCCGATCTGCGCATGGCGGTTGTGGGGGCACCCGCATATGTCGCTGCGCGTCCGCCGATCCAGATCCCCCATGATCTGGTTCATCACGCCTGTCTCACCTATCGGTGGAGCGAGACGGGCATCCTGCAGCGCTGGCAGTTCGAGGGCGCCGACGGCCCTGTCACTATAAAGGTCGACACCATCGTCTCCGCCAACGAAACCGACCTGCTGCTTGCCGCCGCCGTGCAGGGCGCGGGCATCGCCTATCTTGAGGAAAGTCTCGTGGCACCGCACCTGCGGCGCGGCGACCTGATCCGTATGCTCGATGACTGGTGCAAACCGTTTCCTGGCCTGCATCTGTATTATCTCAACAAGCCGCATATGCCGGCAGCCCTCAGGGCGTTCATCGACGTCATGAAGTCGCACGCCCATCGTGGCCCGGATGATCACACCAGCGCCTGAACCCCCTTCTTCCGTATGATCGTCAGCAGTTTCAGAGCCGGGCCGCCCGGCTTCTTCACGCCGCGTTCCCAATCGGATATCAGGTTGCGGCTGACATTCAGATGACGGGCGAACACCGGCTGAGACATCTGCTCGCGCTCCCGCAATGCCCGGATGTCGTCGGGAGACATCGGCAGCACGGGCGCGAGGCAGGCGGTATCGAAATCGCGCATGGTCCTGCGGTCGATCGCCCCGGCGTCGTACAGGGCGTCCATGACCTCGTGGATCGCGGCGAAGGCGTCACTCTTGTATGGGCCGCTGGTGGCGGCACGTGGCCGGGGTTTTCTGGTCGCCATCACCTGCCATCCTCGCGCCGCCAGCCATCCAGGATGATGGCGGTGGAGACCGACTTGACCGCCGGGTGACGGAGCATATGGGCGCGGGTGGCATCCAGTGCCGTGACCGACAGGCAATGGACCAGCACGAACACGTCGGGAGAGCCGGTCACCGCCCAGGCGGCGAGGCATTCCGGGCGCTGGCGCAGCGCCGCCAGCAGCGGACCGTAATGGCCCGAGCGGCCAACCAGCGTGAACAGCGCGTCAACCCCGCGCGCGGCGCCGGCGGCCTGCCCCTGTTTGGGAAGGGCTGTTTCAACTGTGTAGCGGCGGATGATGCCGCGCGCCTGAAGCCGGTCCATACGCCGCTTCACCGACGGTCGCGAGGTGCCGGTCATCGCGGCCAGTGTGCTGATGCTGCGGCGAGCGTCTTCCTTCAGCAGGTCCAACAGGTGACGGTCGCTATCGGTCAGCGCCGGTTCACGCGCCGATGCCGCGGGCGCATTGGTCGGGCCGGATGTCGTCGGGGGTGGGCTGTCTTTGTCCTGATCAGGCATGGGCATGGGATGATCTGTTGGGTGCACAAGGCGGGGGCATAACAACGCAGTTCGGGTGCATCTAGAACTTTTTGCTTTCATTATGGTACAAATTGTTCAATTCGGAGTCTGGTTCAGAATCACCACAGGCGGTTAATAAGGCGTTAAGACGGCTATTGCAGCCAATGGTTGAAACGCACCGGATCACGCCCGACATCGGCGCGATCCGGCCGCTTATCGCAGGATCTGCGACCCATGTTCCCCATGCCATATCAGAGCCGTGCCGAGATTGCGGCCGACCGGGTGGACGAGGCCTGCGCGCCCTGGCAGCGCGTGGTGTTCGACGAATTTGCCGCCACCATCGCCAGTCCGCAGCGCCCGTTCCCCTGTGTGTTCGGCGTTGCCGGTTTCGCTGCCGACCAGTTGCGCTATGTGTTCATCGATGATGCCGGCCCCGACGGCATTCGCCAGTTGGGCACGGCGCTACGGGCCTTCATCGCCCAGGCGCGCGGCATCGGCCCCAATACCTCGCTGGTGGCCTTCTTCCGCCCCGACGTGCCGGGCGACATCGAAGACTATCGCCGCCGGATGTGGACGGTGCTGAACGGTCTGGCCGCGATCGACGACCAGCCCTGGCCCGCGGATGTGCCGGGCGATCCCGATGATCCCTTGTGGGAATTCTGCTTCGCCGGCGAGCCGGTCTTCGTGGTCTGCAACACCCCGGCCCATGTCGCGCGCCAGAGCCGGCGGGCGAGCAGCTTCATGCTGACCTTTCAGCCGCGCTGGGTGTTCGACCGCATCCTTGGCACCGATGCCGCGGCCGATATGGCCTTCGCCAAGGTCCGCCGTCGGCTGGCGGCCTTCGACATGCTGCCCGCCTCGCCGGATCTGGGCCGCTATGGTGCGGCCGGGATCCGTGAGCACCGGCAGTATTTCCTCGACGATGCCAACCGCCCGGCACCCGCCTGCCCATTTCGGGGCCAGGATCGCGCCGGCGCCAGGGCGTCGGCCAGGATGTCGGAGGGGGTGTGAGCCATGGTCCGCATTCATGTCAGCCAGATCACGCCCCCGGCGCTGCCAGCCCTGATCCGCCGGCTGATGCCGGCGCAGGGCAGTGTGGAGGTGCAGCATGACCAGCCCGGCAAATGCCATGACTGGCACGCCCACCCGACGGATGAGACACTTGTCGTTCTGGATGGCGGGTTGCGGTTCTATTGGACCGACGGCGAGCGGCTCTGCGGCCCGGGAGACGTGATCCACCTGCCGGCCGGCACCCGCCATGGCTCGGAGGCGCTGGCGGCCGGGGTGACATATCTGATCGCCCCGGTCATCGTGGCGCTGGATCCGGCCGCCGCCGCATGACCAGACCAGGGGGGGCCCCATGACTGCCAGGACCGAAACCGCGCCGGCCGACCTGCACCGCAGCCTGGGCACGGTGAAGGGTGCCGCCGTGATGCTGAACATCGTGCTGGGGGCGGGGTTGCTGATCCTGCCCGGGCTGGCGGTGCGCCGGGCGGGCGATCATGCCCTGATCGCCTGGGGCCTGTGCGCACTGGCGGCGCTGCCGCTGCTGGCGGTGTTCGTCATCCTGGGGCGGCGGTTCCCCGATGCCGGCGGCATCGGCCATTTCGCTGCCCGCGCCTTCGGCCCGGCGATGGCGCCGGCGGTGTCGTTCATCCTGCTGGGGGCGGTGGCGATCGGCCTGCCGTCGATCGCCCTGACCGGCGGTTATTATGCCGCCGGTGCTGTCGGCGGCGCACCGCATCTGTGGGCGGCGGGGTTGGTGGTGGCCGGGCTGCTGCTGAACCTGCTGTCGGCGGAACGCGCGGCCCGGGTCAATCAGGCGATGGCCCTGGTGCTGCTGGTGCTGCTGGGCGCGATCGCCGTGACCGGCGCCGTGCTGGTGCCGCCATCGCCGACGGCCCTGCCGTTGCTGCCTGAAGGCGGGCTTCAGGCGATCGACTGGGGGCTGGCGCTGGCGCCGTTCATGATGATCTTCTTCGCCTTCACCGGCTGGGAGATCGCCTCCAACCTGTCGGAGGAGTTCAGTGATCCGCGCCGCGATTTCCCGCGCGCGATGTTCCTGTCCTTCGCGGTGGCGGTGGCGCTGTATCTGGTGATGGCCTGGATCGCCCAGACCCGCGACCTTGGCGGCCGGTTCGAAACCCCGTTCGCCGCGATCATGGACGGCCGCTTCGGCGCCATCGGCGGCCGGGCGGTCGCCGCTGTGGTGGTGGTGATGATTCTGGCCAATCTGGCGGCCGCGATCTGGGGTGTGTCACGGATGATCTTCGCGCTGGCCCGCGACCGCACCCTGCCCCACGGGTTGGCGGGGTTGCGCCAGGGCCAGCCGATGCGGGCGGCGCTGGTGCTGGTGACGGTGCTGCTGGCGGTGATCGCCGCCGATGCCGCCGGGCTGACCGGGGTTGAAACCCTGCTGGCCATTGCCGGCCAGAATTTCCTGATTCTGTATGGGGTTGCCGCCGCCGCCCTGCTGCGGCTGGCCGATGGCAGCGGGATCGGCCTGTGGGCGGGCCGCCTGCTGGCCGGGCTGTCGGTGCTGCTGGTGGTGACCCTGGCCCTGGCTCAGGGTGGATCGCTGATCTATCCGCTGGTGCTGGCGGGGCTGGGATGGCTGGCCCATCGTCATGCCCGGCGCCGCGAGATCACGGGCGGACCGGCAGGGCTTCGACCAGAAAATCGATGAAGGCCCGCACCCGCGCCGCCAGATGCTCATGGCCCACATACAGCGCGTGGATCGGCTCGATATCGCCGGGATTGTGGTCGTCGAGCACCACCGCCAGCCGGCCGGCATCGATATCGGGCTGGACATGAAACCGGCCCAGCCGTGCCAGCCCCACCCCGTCCAGGCACAGCCGGCGCATGGTGGCGCCATTGTTGACCAGCAGATTGCCGCCGACCGGCCGCGACCACAGGGCGCCCGTGGCCGGGTCGCGGAATGGCCAGTCATCGGTGCTGCGGCGGAAATTGAACCGCAGGCAGTTATGCCGGTCCAGATCGGCCGGGGTCTGCGGCGTGCCATGGCGGGCCAGATAATCGGGCGCCGCCACGATCATCCGCGGGCTGTCGAGGATGCGGCGCGCCTTCAGGCTGCTGTCGCCAAGCGGGCCCGAGCGGATCGCCACATCGGTGCGGGCATCGACCAGATCGATGATGCCATCCGACAGCGACAGATCCAGTTCGACCTGCGGATAGCGCGCCATGAACCGCGGCACCAGCGGCACGATCTGGCTGACGCCGAAGGCGACCGAGGCGCTGACATACAGCCGCCCGCGCGGCGCCAGCCGGGCACCGCCCGCGACCGCGCGTTCCGCCTCGGCGATATCGGCCAGGATGCGACGGGCATGGGCCAGATAGACCTCGCCCTCGGCGGTGAGCTGCAAGGCGCGGGTGGAACGCACGAACAGCCGCGTGCCCAGCCGATCTTCCAGGCGCGTGACCAGCTTGCTGACAGCCGATGGCGACATCGCCAGCAGCCGGCCGGCGGCCGAAAACCCGCCCTGGTCGACCGCTGTGATGACCACCTTCATCTCGCCGGCGCGATTGTCCATGGCGTGTGCGGCCTCCCTCAGCCAGCCATCGATGACGTCAATTCATCATGGGGTATTCATTCTGCCGGCCGGCGGTCGGGATGCTCAAGCGAGATGCCGCCGCCGGCGTCAGACGAAGCCGGGGCCATGGATCCAGGCCACCAGGCTGTAGCGCTGGCCCTGGGTGACCGGTGTCACCTCGTGGACGACATAGGATGGGAAGGCGATGGCGGTGCCGCGCCGGCGAGGGCCGGTGATCGGCACCGCCTGCGGTTCCAGCACCAGATCGCCGCCGGCATAGTCTTCCGGCGCCGACAGCTGGATCGACACGCCTAGCTTGCGGCGCCGGGCGCGGGGGCCCTCGCCGCGATCGACATGGCGGATATAGCCGCCGGCATCGTCGCCGTCATAGCGGGCGATCTGCAGGGCCTCGTCGAAGCCGTCGAGCACGAAGCCGAAGCGGGTGCGGTTGAACACCGCCACTGCCTCGGCCATCCGCCGGTCGATGCGCGCGACCAGCGCCGGGGCGCCGCCGGTGTCGCCATCCAGCCACAGCACCCGCGAGCGGCGGATGCCGGCGGACTGCACGCCCCGGACCAGGGCGGCGTTGTGGCCGCCTTCCGCCTCGAACAGCCGGATCAGCGCGTCGCACTCGGCCGCGTCGAACACGTTGTCGAGCGCTGCGAACCCGGCCGGGCGCAGGCCGGTGGCCGGATAGACCGCCTCGTCGCGCAAGGGTGGGGCCGGAGGGGGAGGGATTGTGGCGTCGGCGGCGGGTGGCCCCATCTGCGGTTCCGTTCAGGCGTCGGGGGTGGAGGTATCCGGGGAGGCTTCCCGCCCGGCATGGCCCAGGCGTGGGGTCAGGTGGTCGCGCAGCAGCGCCTCGGCGATCTCCACCGCCGTCAATGCCTGACCGCGATGCAGGTTGTCGGCCACCAGCCACAGATCAAGCGTGTTCGGGTCGCCCTGGTCGCTCATCAGCCGCACGACATAGACCGGGGCCTCGCCCACGATCTCGATCGGGGTGGTGGGGCTGTCGGCATCGGCCTCGGTGCCGGGGGCGGGGGCCGTCACCGCCAGACCCGGTGCCGAATGCAGCGCGTTCCAGGCGGCGGCGGCGTCGACGCTGTCGCGGAAGGTGACCGACAGGCCGATGGTATCGCCGATGAACACCGGCACCCGCGCGGTGACGACGCGCGCGGCAATGGCCGGGCCGACCACGGCGCCGATGGCGCCGGCGATCTCGTGCTCCTCACGCGTGCGGCCGCTGGCGTCTTCGGCATCGGCGCCCAGCACGTTGAAGGCGATCTGCTTGGTGAATTGCTCGGGGTCGCGGCGGTTGCCGATGAAGACGTCCTTGGTCTGGGTGAACAACTCGTCCATCGCCGCGCGGCCCACGCCCGATACCGATTGCAGCACCGTGGCGGTGACCGATGCCACCGGTACCAGATCGTCCAGCGGTTTCAGGACCATGGCGATCATCACCGCCGCCGCCGGCGGGCAGGCGACCGCGCGATGCCGGCTCCAGGCGCGGAGCGCGCGCGGGTTCACCGGCACCAGCGCCTGCGGCACGCCGTCGATGGCGCGATAGGCGCCGGTCAGATCGATGACCACCGCGCCGGCGGCCGAAACCCGCGGCCCGTGAACCTTGGCGATGGCGGGCAGGCCCGCAAAGATCGCGATGGTGATGGTCGAGAAATCGGCATCGGCGAGCCTGGTCACGGAAATCTCGGCATCGTCCCCGAAGGTCAGCGTTTCGCCCCGCTGCACCTCGGTTTCCAGTGCCCGCACCCGGTCGGTGCCCAGCCCCCGCGCCGCCAGAACCTGGAGCACTTCACGTCCGGTGGCGCCGGTGGCACCGATCACCGCGATCACGTCGGTCATCACGTTATCCTTGAAGTCGAACTTGACGTCGAAATAGGCGGCGCCCGCAGGCCACGGCCGAAGCCATGATCTGCGGGCGCCTGATGCGTCGGTCGGGGGCTGATGTGGGCGGCCCGCCCCGGTTTGGGAAGGGGCGCCCCGATCAGGGGCCGACGATTGGTCCTCTGCGGTCTGGATATCCGGCGAGGGTCAGCCGAGCTTGCCCAGTTCGCGGACGATCGCCTCGCCCATCACCGTGGTCGACACCTGGGCCATGCCCGGCTGCATGATGTCGCCGGTGCGCAGGCCGCTCTTCAGCACATTGCGCACCGCCTGCTCGACCATCTCCGCCTCGGCGTCCATGTCGAAGGAATAGCGCAGCATCATCGCGAAGGACAGCACCGTCGCCAGCGGGTTGGCGATGCCCTGGCCGGTGATGTCGGGCGCCGAGCCATGGACCGGTTCGTAGAGCGCGCGGCGGCGGCCGCTCTCATCCGGATCGCCCAGCGAGGCCGAGGGCAGCATGCCCAGCGAGCCGGTCAGCATCGCGGCTTCATCCGACAGGATGTCGCCGAAGATGTTGCCGGTGACGATCACGTCGAACTGCTTGGGGTTGCGGACCAGCTGCATGGCGGCATTGTCGACATACATATGGCTGAGCTGAATGTCCTCATAGCCCTCGCCATGGAGCTTGATGACCTCTTCGCGCCACATCTCGGTGGTCTCGACCACATTGGCCTTGTCGACCGAGCACACCTTGCTGCCGCGCTTGCGGGCCAGATCGAAGGCGATCTTGGCCACCCGGCGGACTTCCGGCGAGGTGTAGACCATGGTGTTGACGCCACGGCGGGTGCCGTCGGGCAGGGTTTCCACACCGCGCGGGGTGCCGAAATACAGATCGCCGGTCAGCTCGCGGATGATCAGGATGTCGAGCCCGGCCACCACCTCATGCTTCAGGGTCGAGGCATCGGCCAGCTCGTCGAACACGATCGCCGGGCGCAGATTGGCATAGAGCTGCATTTCCTTGCGCAGCTTCAGCAGGCCGCGCTCGGGGCGGATCTCGAAGGGCAGTGGCTCCCATTTCGGGCCGCCGACGGCGCCCAGCAGCACCGCATCGGCGCCCATGGCGAGGTCGAGGGTCTTGTCGGCGAGCGGCACGCCATAGGCATCGATGGCGCAGCCGCCGACCAGATCTTCCTCGATGTCGAAGCCGAGCCCGCGCTCGCGCTCGAACCAGCCGATGATGCGGCGCACCTCGCCCATGACTTCGGGGCCGATGCCGTCGCCCGGCAGGATCAGCAGCTTCTTGTTGGCGGCCATGTCGCGTCCGTCTTTCTGAGAGGGGGAGAGCAGATCTTATAGGTGGGGAACCGGCCGTGGCGGGGGCCAGCGGCCGGTTGGCAGGCTGGTTGTCAGCTCAGCAGGTCACGAGGCATACAGCCAGGGCTGGCTGGCCTTCTGGCGGGCCTCGAAATCGCCGATGCGGCCTTCCGACTTCAGGGTCAGGCCGATATCGTCCAGCCCTTCCAGCAGGCAATGGCGGCGGAAGCTGTCGATCTCGAAGCGGATCGGGTCGCGGCCGGCGGCGCGGATCTCCTGCGCCTCCAGATCAACCGTCATCACCGCCGTCTCGGGGTTCTCCGCCACCGGCATCAGGCTGTTGACCTGTGCCTCGTCCAGCGTCACCGGCAGGATGCCGTTCTTGAAGCAGTTGTTATAGAAGATGTCGGCGAAGCTGGGGGCGATGATGCAGCGGATGCCGAAATCGAGCAGCGCCCAGGGGGCATGCTCGCGGCTGGAGCCGCAGCCGAAATTGTCGCCGGCCAGCAGGATCTTCGCATCGCGCCAGGGGGCCTGGTTCAGCACGAAATCGCCGGTCTCGTTGCCGTCGCGGTCATAGCGGACATCCGAGAACAGGCCGACGCCCAGACCGGTGCGCTTGATGGTGGTCAGGTACTGTTTGGGGATGATCAGATCGGTATCGATATTGACCCGCGGGAACGACGCGGCGATGCCGGTCAGGGTGGTGAACTTGTCCATGGGATCGGGCTTTCTGAAGGGCTTGAGCCAAAGGGCGGACCCGGTGCGGGATCAGAGGCTGCGGACATCGGCGAGCGTGCCGGCCACGGCCGCCGCCGCCGCCATGCCCGGGCTCATCAGATGGGTGCGGCCGCCACGGCCCTGGCGCCCCTCGAAATTGCGGTTCGAGGTCGAGGCGCAGCGCTCGCCCTCGCCCAGACGGTCGGCATTCATCGCCAGACACATCGAGCAGCCGGCATCTCGCCATTCGAAACCCGCCGCGACGAACACCTTGTCGAGACCCTCCGCCTCGGCCTGCTTCTTCACCAGACCCGATCCCGGCACCACCAGCGCCTGCACGCCGGCCGCGACCATGCGGCCGCGGGCAACGGCCGCCGCCTCGCGCAGATCCTCGATCCGGCCATTGGTGCACGAGCCGATGAACACCTTCTGCACCGGCACGGTGGCAAGGGCGGTGCCCGGCTCCAGGCCCATATATTTCAGCGCCCGTTCCATCGCGGCCCGGCGCATCGGGTCGGCGACATCGGCCGGGTTCGGCACCTGACCGGTGATCGGCGCCACGTCCTGCGGGCTGGTGCCCCAGGTCACCTGCGGCGCGATATCGTCGGCATCGAGGGTGATCTCGCTGTCGAAGACCGCGCCGTCATCCGACACCAGACCGCCCCAATAGGCGGCGGCCTGTTCGAACAGATCGCCCTTGGGCGACATCGGCCGGCCGCGCAGATAGTCGATGGTCTTTTCGTCGACGGCGATCAGGCCGGCACGGGCGCCAGCCTCGATCGACATGTTGCAGACCGTCATCCGGCCTTCCATCGACAGGCCGCGGATCGCCGAGCCCGCATATTCCACCACCCGGCCGGTGGCGCCACCGGTGCCGATGCGGCCGATGATCGCCAGCACGATGTCCTTGGGGCCGACGCCGGGCGCCAGCGTGCCCTCGACATTGATCCGCATGGTCTTCGACGGCGACTGCACCAGGGTCTGGGTCGCCATCACATGCTCGACCTCGGAGGTGCCGATGCCGAAGGCCAGGGCACCGAAGGCGCCGTGGGTGGAGGTGTGGCTGTCACCGCAGACGATGACCGTGCCGGGCAGGGTGAAGCCCTGCTCGGGGCCGATCACATGCACGATGCCCTGGCGGTCGTCCATGATCGGGAAATAGGGCACGTCGAAGGCGGCGCAGTTGCTCTCCAGCGTCTCGACCTGGGTGCGCGAGACCGTGTCGGTGATGCCCTGGGCGCGCTTGATCGTCGGCACGTTATGGTCGGCCACCGCCAGCAGCGTGTCGAGCCGGCGCGGCGTGCGGCCGGCGGCGCGCAGGCCTTCGAAGGCCTGGGGGCTGGTGACCTCGTGGATCAGCATGCGGTCGACATAGATCAGGGCCGAGCCGTCCTCGCGGCTCTCGACCATGTGGCTGTCCCAGATCTTGTCATACAGGGTGCGTGGGGCGGACATCGGTTCCTCGTTCACACTCGGGTGGCAGCCAGGGCAGCGCGGGGACCACGCCGGTCGCGATGAAACGCGACACTTTGCTTCACATCGGCTGCGTCGAGGGCAAGAATAATATGTTGCCGTCCGCTTGGGAAGCGGAAAGAAATGTTCTAAATCATAGGCTTAATAGATGGGGCTCCATTTTGGTATACCAACTGGGCATTCCGGCAACAGCCAAATGGCGCCGGCTGCCGCAATCACGCCACCGTGCACCCGCACACGGCCCATACGAAAACCGCCGGCCACCTCGTGCAAGGTGGCCGGCGGTTCCGGTGTCAGAGGTCCGTTCGCGATCGGTCGTGACCGCGCGGTCGCGGGCCAGATCAGTTCGCCGCAACCTTGGCCGGACGGGTGTCGCGACGCTCGGCGATACGGGCCGACTTGCCGGTCCGGCCGCGCAGGTAATACAGCTTCGCACGACGCACCCGGCCGCGGCGCACCACGTCGATGCTCTCGATCAGCGGGCTGAACAGCGGGAACACGCGTTCCACGCCCTCGCCATACGAGATCTTGCGGACGGTGAACGACTGGTTCAGCGAACCGCCCTTGCGGGCGATGCACACGCCCTCATAGGCCTGCACGCGCTCGCGGTTGCCTTCAACCACGCGCAGATTCACGCGCACCGTGTCGCCGGGCTCGAAATCCGGCACGGGGCGGGCGGCGGTCAGCTGCGCGATCTGCTCCTGTTCGAGCTGCTGGATGATGTTCATCGCACCCTACCTTTTTCGACGTCAGCGAGGCGGCGACGGCCGCCTGCCTCCGGCATTGTTATGGGCCGCGGGACAACGCATCCCGATGCCAGTTTCGGTGACGGCCCATCCCGGGGATGGACCGGTGGTCCAGGTCTTCATGGTTCTGTCCGTCCGGAACCCGGTGGCGCCGGTTGAATGACCGGTGCATCCAGGCCGCACGGCGTCAGGTCTCGCCGCCGCCCCTGCGGCGGCGCGCCTCACGCCGCGCCCACAGATCGGGCCGTCGTTCCCGGGTCGTCGCCTCTGCCCGTTCCTGTCGCCAGGACCGGATCCGCTCGTGGTGGCCCGAGGTCAGAACCTCCGGCACCGCGCGTCCCTCCCAGATGTCCGGGCGGGTGTAGTGCGGATATTCCAGCAGATCGCCCTCGAAACTTTCCTCTGCCTGCGACGCATGCGCGCCCATGACACCCGGCAACAGGCGCACGCAGGCGTCGATCAAGACCAACGCCGCAAGCTCCCCACCGGAGAGGATGAAATCACCGAGGCTGACCTCCTCGAACGGCCGGGCGTCCAGAAGGCGCTGATCGACGCCTTCGAACCGGCCGCACAGGACAACGACGCCAGGCCCGGCGGCCAGACGTCTGATCCGCGATTGGGTAAGCGGTTGGCCGCGCGGAGTCAAGTAAATCAAGGCCTGACCGGGGCATTTTTCGATCGCGGCATCGATCGCGGGCGCCAGCACATCGGCCCGCATCACCATGCCGGGGCCGCCGCCCGACGGCGTGTCGTCGACCGCGCGATGCCGGCCCAGGCCGTAATCGCGCAGCGCCGTCACATCCAGCCGCCACAGATCCCGCTCCAGCGCGCGTCCGGCCAGCGAGGTGCCGAGCGGCCCCGGAAACATCTCCGGATACAGCGTCAGCACGGTTGCAGCCCAGGGCGCGCCGGTATCGCTCAGCGCGGTGCCGCTCATTCCAGGCCCGCTCATTCCAGGCCCTCTGGCGGATCGATCACCATCCGCTTCAGGTCCAGGTCGATCTCGGGCACATAGTCGCGGGTGAAGGGCAGCATCAGGGGTTCCGCGCCGCCGGGGCGGGCAATCTCCAGCACGTCGCCCGCGCCGAAATCATGCACCGCCCGCACCTGGCCGACCGCGACGCCACCGGTATCGGTGACGTCCAGGCCGATCAGGTCGGCGTGATACCACGCCTCCTCGTCATCCTCGATCGGCGGCAGCGCCGCGCGGGGGACGTGGAGTTGCAGCCCGGTCAGGGCGGCCGCCGCATCGCGGTCGTCGACGCCGTCCACCTTCACCACCAGCCCCACTTTGTGGGGGCTGATGATGCGGATGCGGAACTGGCGCCGGCCGGTCCGGTCATAGAGCGGCCCGTATTCCGCCACCGCCTCAGGATCCTCGGTGAACGGTCTGAGCCGCAGTTGCCCGCGCACCCCTTGCGGGGCGGCGAATTCCGCGACGCAGATCAGCTCGGCCGGATCGACCAGCACCGCGTCACCGGCGGTGGAACCGCCGGTGGGTTGAGCCGTGCGCGACGGCTGGGCCATACGCGATGGTGGGCTGCTGCGGGGAGGGCGAGACATCGGAAACCCTGCCGGTCAGACGGATCAGGCCTCGGCGCCGGCCGATTCGGCGGCAGCGGCCTCGGCGGCGGCACGGGCGGCGGCGGCTTCCTTCAGGCGCTCCTGAGCCTTCGCCTTGGGCGCACCCTTCTTGGGGTTGTTGCGCTCGGTCTTGGTCACGATGCCGGCGGCGGCCAGGAAGCGGGCGACGCGATCGGTGGGCTGGGCGCCGCAGGCAACCCAGTACTGGGCGCGCTCGATATTCAGCACCACGCGCGACGGATCTTCCTTCGCGGCCAGCGGATTGTAGATGCCGATCTTTTCGATATAGGCGCCGTCACGGGCGTTGCGCGAATTGGCGACCACGATGCGATAGACCGGGCTCTTCTTGGCGCCGAGGCGGGTCAGGCGGATCTTCACGGACATGGGGTTCTGGTCCTGGCTTGCTTGGGTGTTTCGGAAATCGGGGTCAGGGTCGGTATCGCCGGCGGGTGATGCGGCGCGCAAGGGCGGCGGCGCACATCACATCCGCGGCAGAAGGTTGCTCAGGCCGCCGCGCATCATGCCCTTCTTGCCGAGCTTGCCGACCTGTTTCATCATCTTGCTCATGTCCTGGTGCTGCTTCAGCAGGCGGTTCACGTCCTGCACGCTGGTCCCCGATCCGGCGGCGATGCGCTTCTTGCGCGACGCCTTGATGATTTCAGGGGTCCGGCGTTCAGTGGGCGTCATCGACATGATGATCGCCTCCTGCCGCACCAGAAGCTTTTCGTCCAGCTTGGCGTCGTTCAGTTGCGCCTTCATCTTGCCGATGCCGGGCAGCATGCCGAGCATGCCTTTCATGCCGCCCATCTTGCGCAGCTGGCGCAGCTGCTTGGCCATGTCGTCGAGGTCGAAGCCGGTGCCCTTCTGGATCTTGGCGGCCAGCTTCTCGGCCTCGTCGCGGTCGATGGTCTCGGCCGCCTTTTCGACCAGCGACACCACGTCACCCATGCCCAGGATGCGCGAGGCGATCCGTTCGGGGTGGAAGGTCTCAAGCTGATCGAGTTTCTCGCCTTCGCCCAGCAGCTTGATCGGCCGGCCGGTGACCGAGCGCATGGCAAGTGCGGCACCGCCGCGGGCATCGCCGTCGACCCGGGTCAGCGCGATGCCGGTCAGCCCGACGCGGTCCTGGAAGGTGCGGGCGATGGTCACCGCGTCCTGGCCGGTCATGGCATCGGCGACCAGAATGGTCTCGTGCGGGCGGGTCGCGGCCTTGACGGCGGCGACCTCATCCATCAGCACGTCGTCGATATGCAGGCGGCCGGCGGTGTCGAGGATGACGACGTCATAGCCTTCGCGCGCCGCCACCTTCATCGCCCGCTGGGCGATCGCCACCGGCTTCTCGCCGAACACGATCGGCAGGCAGCCGACTTCCGCCTGCTTCGACAGCACGTCGAGCTGCTGCTGCGCCGCCGGGCGATAGACGTCGAGCGAGGCCAGCAGCACGCGCTTCTTGTCGCGCAGGCGCAGCCGGCGGGCGAGCTTGGCCGAGGTGGTGGTCTTGCCCGAGCCCTGAAGCCCGACCATCATGATGGCAACCGGCGGAGCGGCGTTCAGGTCGATCTCGACCGCGTCGCCGCCCAGCATCTCGGTCAGGTGGTCGTGGACGATCTTGACGACCATCTGCGCAGGGTTGATGCCACGCAGAACGTCCTGGCCGACCGCGCGCTCGCGGACACCATTGATGAAATCTTTGACGACGGGAAGGGCGACGTCCGCTTCCAGCAGCGCGATGCGCACTTCACGCAAGGCGGCGGTCACATCGGCTTCGGTCAGCGCACCACGGCGCTTCAGGCGATCGAAGACCTCGCCAAGCCGGCCGGACAGATTCTCGAACATCTCTTTGTCTCACCGTCTCGCTCGGAGCCGGGGCCACGGGGATCGTGACCCTGTCGATGCTCCCATCGGCGGTCGGTGTCAGCAATGAAGGATCGCTCCCCCAAGGCGCCACCGCCCGACCGGGCGTAGCGCCGGCCGATCGCCATGCCGGGGCACCAGGGCTCCCGCTCGACAATCATCCGGCGTGACGATCCGCGCAAGGCCATATGGCCGGGCCCGAACGGCCGAAGCCATCCGGTTTCACGCGAAGACAGGCTTGTGACTCACTGGCCGCCATCTGTCAAGCCCCGGCAGCGCCGGCGCTGGCAGGTTCCCGTGGGCCAGGCAGTGGTCGGGGGGCAGGCAGCGGAGGGGGCGGGCAGCGGAGGGGGCAGGCAGCGGAGGGGGCAGGCAGCAGGCGCCTCAGGTGGCGCGGGCGGCCCGGCGCTTGCGCTGTGGGGTTGCCAGGGGTTGCAGGGCCTGTTCGATCCGCCGGGCCTCGGCCGCCATCTGGGCGACGATCTGCACACGGCGGACGGCGTCCATGCGCTGGCTGATCGCACCCACCGTGATCGCCGCCACCGGCAGGCCGGACCGGTCGCGCACCGCCACCGCCACCGCGCACATTCCCGGCACCACCATGCCGTCGCTGATCGCGTGGCCGTCGCGGCGGGTGGCGCTGACCATCCGGCCCACATCCTCGGGGCGGCAGCCGAAGCGGGCATAGCGCTCGCTGTTGGCCGACAGCACTTGTTCCACCTCGTCGTCGCCCAGCGCCGCCAGCAGCGCGAGCGAGCCCGACGACACCCCCAGCGGCCGGCGGCCGCCGATATCCAGGCTGAGCGTGCGGATCGGAAAGTGGCCCTCCACCCGGTCGACGCACAGCGCATCCATGCCGCTGCGCACGAACAGATAGACCGTGTCGCCGGTCTGTTCGGCCAGCCGTTGCAGCGAGGCCCGGGCGATGTCGCGGATGCTGAAACGGTTGGATGCCGACGAGCCCAGCAGGAACAGTTCCAGCCCCAGATGATAGCGGTGGGTATCGGTCGATTTGTCGACCAGCCCCTGTTCCTTCAGCGCGGCCAGCAGCCGGTGGGCGGTGGCCTTGTGCAGCCCGGTCGAGACCGCGATTTCCGACAGCCGTGCGCCTTCGCCGACATGGCCGGCCAGCACCCGCAAAATGGCGGCGGCGCGGGCCACGCTCTGGACATTGCCGGCATCGGCGGTGCGGCGCGTGGCGGGCGGCGGCGGGGCGTCCGCGACCGCCCCGCCCTCATGTGCGGCGCGCCCGGCCGCGGCCATCGGCGCGGCCACGGCTGTGCCATTGTCGCGCCTGACGCGCGTTCCCTCATCGATACCCGTCATCCGGCTCATGCCCCGGTCCTCCACACCCTCGGCCGCCGGTGACGACCGGTCAGCCGACGGTGGAATGAACCTATGGGATATGATCGCCGGTGTCAAACCACCAGAGGTTTTGTATTCGGCAACGATAAAGTCATGACGTCCTGCAGCCATACCGTCAGAGGACGTAGTCCTTCAGGGTCGTGCGCAGGTTTTCATCCAACCTCTGGTCGAGAGCCGTCATCAGGTCGCGAGTCATACGGTTGAAGGCGAGTTCCCGCGCCAGCGGCGATCCGGCGGCATCGATCGACCGGGTCAGCCGCGCCTCGACCTCGACATAAGCCAGGCGCTCGCCGGCCTCCGACAGGATCTCCAGCGCCACGATCAGCGTGCAATTGTATTTGTCGGTCGGCTCGTCGGTGAAGGTGCCGCGGATGCCGCCGGTCTGCGGCAGCGGTTCCTCGACCACGCTGGCATCCCGGATCACGAAACGCGCGGTGCCAGACACGCCGGCGGCTTCCAGCCGGTCGCGGGCCCAGTCGCCGGCCGCGCGCGCGGGCGCGGTTGGAAACAGATGCTCGACATTGGGGGCCGCGCGCGGTGGCTGGTAATTGTCCAGCAGCTGGACGCGGGCGACATTCATCCGGAATTTCGGCTTGTCGTCGAAGCGGATCGGCTTCGGCCCCTCGGGCAGCGGCTCGGACGCACAGGCCGTCACCAGCCCGCCGGCGGCAATGGCGGCGCTCAGGCCCAGCAGGCGGCGGCGCGACAGGTGGGACACGGGGAATGTCATCGGCATGTCCATCATTGGGCGGGCCGGCAGTGTCGCCGGGCCGGTTGCTCAGCGCGGGTCAGGGGTGGTCGTGATCATGGTCGCCGGCGCGCAGCCGCGCGATGTCGCCCTCGTCATAGACATAAGACGTCCCGCAGAACTCGCAGACCACGTCGACCTTGCCCTCCACCGTCAGATCGGCCAGATCGTCGGCGGGCAGGCTGCGGATCAGCCCTTCCACGCGGCCGGTTGAACAGCGGCAGGCGAAGGCCAGCGCCAGTGGATCATAGACCACCACGCCGTCCTCGTGGAATAACCGCAGCAGCACCTGATCCAGAGGCAGCGCCGGATCGGTCAGTTCGGCGTCGCGGATGCTGGAGGCCAGCAGCACCGCGCGCCGCCAGCCATCTTCCTCATCCTCGACGCCGGCGGCACCGATGCCGCCTTCGTCGGGCATGCGTTGCAGCAGCAGTCCGCCGGCGCGCCAGCCGGTGGCGGTGCCATCGGCGGGCGGGGCGACCGCGAAGCGCACCGCGCTCTCGATCTGCTCCGACAGCCGGAAATAGCCATGGACCGCATCGGCCAGCCGCTCGCCATCCAGCTCGACGATGCCCTGATAGCGCTCCATGCCCTGGCCGGGGTCCAGCGTCAGGGCCAGATAGGCGCGGCCGAACAGCCGGGGCATCGACGGTGCGCCGCTGTGGCGCACCCCCGCCACCGGCTGGTCCAGTGCCGCCACCGCATCGGCATCGAACTGGGCATAGCCACGCAAGGCGCCTGACGCGGTCGCATCGGCCACTATCAGCGCCACCGGCCCGTCGCCGCGCACCTGCACCGTGAACACGCCCTCGGTCTTCAGCGAATGGGCGACCATGGCGGCCAGCGTCACCAGTTCGGCCAGCACCATCGACACTGCCACCGGATAGGCATGGCGGGTGACGATCTCGTCCAGCGCCGGCCCGATCCGCGCCAGACGGCCCCGGGCCTGGCCCCACGGCAGCCGGAAGGGCTGCGACATGTCGACATCCAGCCGGAAGGGCTGCGACATGTCGACATCCGGCCGCAACGCAGACGAGCGGTCGACCGAAGTCGACCGCTCGCCGGTCTCGCCGTCCTCGCCGCCCGCGGCCGGCCCCGCATCGGGGCCGGGGCGGGTTCGCGGATCAGTCATTGACAGGCTCCATGACGTCCAGGCACCACGCCAGCACCGCCTTCTGGGCGTGCAGGCGGTTGCCGGCCTCTTCGAACACGACCGATGCCGGGCCGTCCATCACCGCATCGGTGACTTCCTCGCCGCGATGGGCCGGCAGGCAATGCATGAACACCGCACCCGGCGCCGCCATCGCCATCACCGCATCATTCACCTGATAGGCGGGGAAATCCCGCTGGCGAGCCTCGGCATCCTTGCTGTCCATCGACACCCAGGTGTCGGTGACCACGCAATCGGCGCCGGTCACCGCATCGGCGATGTCGGTGCCGACCTGGATGCGGGCGCCGCGGGCGCGGGCCGCCTCGGCGATCGACGGCGCCGGCTGATAGGCGGCGGGGCAGGCCACGGTCAGCTCGAAGCCGAAATGCACCGCCGCCTGCATGAAGGTGGTGCACATGTTGTTGCCGTCACCCACCCAGGCGATCCGGCGTCCGGCCAGCCCGCCGGCGCCCCAGCGTTCCTCCAGGGTCATCAGGTCGGCCATCAGCTGGCAGGGATGCGAATGGCGGGTCAGGCCGTTGATCACCGGCACGGTGGCATGGGCCGCCAGATCTTCCAGCGTTTCATGCGCATGGCAGCGGATCATGATCGCGTCGACATATTGCGACAGCACGCGGGCGGTGTCGGCAATGGTCTCGCCGCGGCCAAGCTGGCTGTCCTGCGGGCTGATGATCAGGGCCGAACCGCCCAGCTCGTTCATCCCCACCTCGAACGACACCCGGGTGCGGGTCGACGGCTTTTCGAAGATCATCGCCAGGGTACGCCCGGCCAGCAGCGGCGGGCGTATGCCCGCCCTGCGCCGCGCCTTCAGCGCATGGGCGAAATCCAGCATCGCGCGCAGATCGCTGGTCGCCATGGCGTCCAGGTCCAGAAAATGGCGCGGTGGCGCCCCGGCCGGCCGCAGCCGGATCAGGGTGGTCATGTCAGCGGCCGTCATCCTGCGGCCTCCTCTGTTCCGATCTCGGCGGCAACCTGATCGCAGGCGCGCCGGATGGCGTCCAGCGCCTCGTCGATCTCGGCATCACCGATGATCAACGGCGGCAGCAGGCGCACGACATTGTCGCCGGCCGGCACGGTCAGCAGCCCGTTGGCACGGAAGGCATCGACCATGCGGCCGTTGGCGGCGGCGCATTTCAGGCCCAGCATCAGTCCGGCGCCGCGCACCTCGGTCAGCACGTTTGGATAGTTCGGCACCAGTTGCGACAGCTCGCCCCACAAGCGGTCGGATGCGCGCTGCACCTGATCGAGGAAGCCGTCTTCCAGCATCACGTCCAGCACGGCGTTGCACACCGCCATCGCCAGCGGTCCGCCGCCAAAGGTGGAGCCGTGGCTGCCGGGGCCCATGACATTGGCGACTTTTTCGGTCGCAAGACACGCACCCATCGGGAAGCCCGAGCCGATACCCTTGGCCACCGCCATGATATCGGGGGCGATACCCGCCCATTCATGGGCGAACAGCTTTCCCGTCCGGCCGAAGCCGCACTGGACCTCGTCTAGGAACAGCAGCAGGCCATGTTCGTCGGCAAGCTTGCGCAGGCCGCGCAGATAGTCCAGCGCCGCCGGCCGGATGCCGCCCTCGCCCTGAACCGGCTCGATCAGGATCGCCGCGGTCTCGGCCGTGACCGCGGCCGCGGCCGCGTCCAGATCGCCGAAGGGCACATGGTCGAAGCCGTCGACCACCGGATCATAGCCGTCGAGATATTTCGGGTTGCCCGCCGCTGCCAGCGTCGCCAGCGTGCGGCCGTGGAAGGCGCCCTGAACGGTGATGATCCGGTAACGACCAGGCTGGTTGGACAGGTCGAAATAGCGCCGCACCATCTTGATGCCGCATTCGATCGCCTCGGCGCCGGAATTGGAGAAGAACACCGTATCGGCGAAGGTTGCGGCGACCAGCCTTTCGGCGGCCTGCTGCTGGCCGGGGCTCTGATACAGGTTCGATACATGCCACAGCTTCGCCGCCTGGCCGGTCAGCGCCGACACCAGATGCGGATGTGAATGCCCCAGAGCATTCACGGCGATGCCGCTGGCGAAATCGAGGAATCGTCGCCCGTCCGCCGTGTAGAGATATGCGCCCTCGCCCTTGTCGAACGTCAGATCTGTCCGCGCATAGGTCGGCATCACGGCCGGGATCATCGTCCCTCGCTCCTCGTGTGGGGATCCGTCTGGATATCCGCACACGGACTGTGGCGGACACGACGGAAAGGGGCGAGTATCCGGTGTGGAACCGGTGCTGTCAATCGCGCAGCACAGCGCCGAAGCGGCGGATTTCCTTGGTGCGCGAACATCGCACGGTGTACGCTCACATCATATATGAAGGTCCGCCACGGACGTGTGTGGATGGTGCCTCCCTCAAGAATACACTTGGTGGTTGCAGCACCCTGTCACACAGGCAAGGCCGTCCCCGAACCCGATCCGGATGGCCCCGATCCGGACGGCCCCACTCCGGATGGCCCCGATCCGGACGGTTCTGAACCGGACGGCGTACCGGCGCCTGATCCGAACGGCCCTCGATCCCGGCCGGCGTTCTGTCTCCCTGTCACGGGAAGCAGGCGGCGGCGACAGTACAGGCAGATCATGACCGTCACCAGCCGCGGCCTCATCGTCCTCGCCGAGGACCAGGACAGTCTGCGAAAGCTCTATCGCGATGTGCTGGAGGCGCATGGATTCTCGGTGTTCACCGCCAATAACGGCGAACAGGCCATACAGCTGTGCATATCGAACACGCCCAAGCTGCTCATCCTCGACATCATGATGCCGGGCATGGACGGTATCGAGGCCTGTGGCCGGATCCGCAAAATTCTGGGCAGCACGGTGCCGATCATCTTCCTGTCCTCGCTCGACACGCGCGAAACCGTGCGTGCCTGCCTGGAAGCCGGCGGTGACGACTATATTATCAAGTCGGAAAGCCTGGCCAAGCTGATCGAGCGGGTGGAGTTCTGGACCCGGCCGAAGACCCCGCATGCCCGCGAACGCCGGCGTGAGGTGCTGACCTCCGCCCGTGATGCCCTGGCCCGCCCGCAGGCGGAACTGGCCAGCCGGCAGTTGAAGCTGGCCGAGGGGCCGCCGACCATCCAGAACGACGACGTCCTGCTGCGGGTCAGCCGGGTGGTGGCGCTGGCGCGTGCGCTGGCCAACCCCGATTTCGGCAATGTCCATGCCGAACAGGTGTTCATGCTGGGCTATCTCACCGGCTCGGTCGAATACTGGGCACAGCGCACGCCCGAGGTGAAGCGCCGCTTCGATGAATATCTGCGCGCGGCCCTGCGCGACACCGGCATCGTCGACAAAGCTCAGGGCGACCGGCTGATCGCGGCGCTGATCGATTTCGTCAACGAGCAGACCTTCAAATCCGGCCGGGCCGCCGGCCGCCGGGAGGCGAACGAGGCCGAGAACGGCGCCGGCCCGTTCGAGCCCATGGCGCTGCGCGATTTCGAGGAAAGCCGCCGCGCGCCGGATGGGCGCCGCTGATCGGGCGCCACTGATCGGATGGGCGCCGCCGCCCGCCCGCGCCGGACCGGTGCGCCGGCCGGATCAGATGACCACCAGCCGGCCGTCGGGGCCAAGGATGCGATAGAGCGTGACCAGACCGCCCTCTTCGAAGCCGATATCGGTGCGCAGCGCCGTGCGGTCCAGGCCGATGGCGCGCAGGCCCATCTCGCAGATCATGAACCGGCCGCCCAGTTCCGACACCGCCTCGATCAGATCCTCGATGCCGGCCGCGCCGCGGCTGGTGAGGCCGGCGTCATAGCCGGCCGCATCGGTGGCGATGCCCGCCGCAATCAAGTCGGCGCCCAGCGGCGCATCGGCCCAGCCGGGACGCCCGTCGGGGCCGGCGGCACGCAGGCTGAGCAGGGCGGCATTCGTGAAGAACAGCACCACCGGCGTCGACAGGGCCAGCGCCGCAGCAGCCATCGCCAACCCGTAATGCACCCGGTCGACGGCACCGGATTGCAGGATCAGCCCGGTGACCGGCCCGCCGGCTGGCGTCACCTCTCCATCCGGCATCAGCCCGCCTCCTGGCCGATCCGGGTGATGCGCGGATGGCTGCCGCAGAGCGGGCAGTCGGGATCGGCGGGCAGGCGCACGCTGCGGAAGCGGTTCGACAGCGCGTCGATGATCAGCATCCGCCCGGCCAGCCCCTCGCCGAGGCCGGTCAGTTCCTTCACCACCTCCAGCGCCTGAAGCGAACCGACCATGCCGGCCAGCGCGCCGATGATGCCGCCGCTGGAACAGCTGGGGATCAGCCCCGGCGGCGGCGGCGCCGGATAGAGGCAGCGATAGCAGGGCAGACGGGGGCCGCCGGTCGGACCCTCGCGGTGGCGATGCGAGGCGAAGGTATAGACCTGGCCGTCGAAGCGCAGGATCGCCGCCGACACCAGCGTCCGGCCCAGCAGGTGGCAGGCGTCGTTGACCAGAAACCGGGTGTCGAAATTGTCCGAACCGTCGGCAACCAGATCATAACCGCCGATCAGGGCCTCGGCATTGGCGGCGCTGATCGGCATGTCGTGGGTTTCCACCCGGGTGAGCGGGTTGAGCGCGCGGATCGCGCGGGCGGCGCTGTCCACCTTCGGTACGCCGATATCATTGGTGCGGTGGATGATCTGGCGCTGAAGATTGCTGAGGTCGACCCGGTCGCCATCGACGATGCCGATGGTGCCGACCCCCGCCGCCGCCAGATACAGGCCCAGCGGCGCGCCAAGCCCGCCGGCGCCGATCAGCAGCACGCGGGCGCGCTTCAGCGCCAGCTGTGCCGCTTCCGAGAATTCCGGCAGGACAAGCTGGCGGCTGTAACGCTCGATCTCGGCGTCGGTAAGCTCGTCGTCATCGCTCATGGCGGTGATATCGGCCTTGGTGGAGGTGTCGGGTCTGTGTGGAAGAGGGGCCGCGCGCGGGGCGGGCGGCGGGATGACCCGCCGCCCGCCTGCCGGGTCCGTCGGATCAGTCCAGGCCGTTGAACAGGTCGGTCGACAGATAGCGTTCGGCGAAGGAGGGCACGATCGCGACGATGATCTTGCCGGCCATGTCGGGCCGCTGGGCGATCTCCACCGCGGCCGCGACCGCGGCCCCCGACGAGATACCCGACGGGATGCCTTCGCTGCGCGCCAGCAGGCGGGCATAGTCGAAGGCGGTTTCGTTGGCGATGGTCAGCACCTCGTCGATCACCGACCGGTCCAGGATCTCGGGCACGAAGCCGGCGCCGATGCCCTGGATCTTGTGCGGGCCGGGCAGGCCCCCTGAGAGCACGGCGCTGTCTTCCGGTTCGACCGCGACCATGCGGATCGCCGGATTCTTCTGCTTCAGCACCTGGCCGATACCGGTGATGGTGCCGCCGGTGCCGACGCCGGCCACCACCACATCGACGCGGCCCGCGGTATCCGCCCAGATCTCTTCGGCCGTGGTCACCCGATGCACGGCCGGGTTGGCCGCATTGCGGAACTGCTGCAGCATGACCGCGTTCGGATTGCTGTCGACAATCTCCTGCGCGCGGGCGATGGCGCCCTTCATGCCGGCCTTGGCGGGGGTCAGTTCCAGCTCGGCGCCCAGCAGCTTCAGCATCTTGCGCCGTTCAACCGACATGCTCTCGGGCATGGCCAGGATCAGGCGATAGCCCTTGGCGGCGCAGACGAAGGCCAGCGCGATGCCGGTGTTGCCCGATGTCGGCTCGACCAGAACGGTATCGGGGCCGATGGCGCCCTCCGCCTCGGCGGCGGCGATCATCGCGCCGGCGATGCGATCCTTCACCGAGGCCAGGGGGTTGAAGAATTCCAGCTTCGCCAGAACCTCGCCCTTCACCTGCTTCTCGGCGCCGAGGCGCGACAGGCGCACCAGCGGCGTGTCGCCGATGGTGTCGATGATGTTGTCATAGATCCGGCCGCGGCCCTGGGTGGGCGTGGGGTGCCAGGTGGCGGGTGTATCGGTCATGATCGGCTCTCCTGTCAGGGGGGCGCGGTCTCAAGGCCCGGGCGCGGCGTGGCGCGCGGGTGCGGCGCGCCAGCTCAGATCGAGAAATCCATCCGGGTCATCGCTTCGCTGCGGATGCCCTGTTCCACGGCGCGCTGGCACAGATCGGCGACGGTGATACCGTCCAGCCGCGCCATCAATTCGTCCTGGACCTCCTGCCAGACCGGCCGGACCACCATGTGGCCAAGGTCGGAACCGGCGGGATCGGCCATCGGGTCGTCGGCCTTCTCCATGGCGCGCACCACGCGGGCGATGTCGCCGATGGTGATCTTGCGCCGCTCGCGCGCCAGCCGATAGCCGCCGCGCGGTCCGCGCACGCCTTCCAGGATCTCGGCGTGAACCAACTGCTGCATCACCTGTTCCAGATAACGCTGTGGGATGCCCTGGCGGCGGGTGATCTCTTTGCTCTGCACGGGTTCGGCGCCGCCGTTATGGGCGATGTCGACCACGGCTTCCAACGCGAACAGCAGTTTTTTCGACAGCCTGAGCATGGGCTTGTTGTCCGTTCGATCCTGTTCGTGAACCACGCCGGCCGGCCGGTGGAAGATCCGGCCATCCGATCGGCGGCGGCGCGCGGATGGTCAGGCCCCGGTGGAGCCGAAACCGCCCGCTCCCCGCACGGTCGCGGGCAGGGCGTCCACCTCAGCCAGCAGCGGCGCCGTGACCGGCGCCACCACCATCTGGGCGATCCGCATGCCGCGGGTGATGGTGAAGGCGGCATCGCCATGATTGATCAGCAGCACCTTCACCTCGCCGCGGTAATCCGCATCGATGGTTCCGGGGCTGTTGAGCACGGTGACGCCATGCTTGAAGGCGAGCCCCGACCGTGGCCGGATCTGCGCCTCGAACCCCTCGGGCAGGGCGATCGCCAGCCCCGTCGGCACCAGGGCGCGGGCGCCCGGCGCCAGGATCAGCGGCGCGGCTTCCGGCACGGCGGCGGCAAGATCCAGCCCTGCCGCTGCCTGGGTTTCCAACCGCGGCAGGGGCAGATCGCGGCCGTGATCCAGTCGGGTGACGGCGATGGACAGGGGCTGGGTCATTGGTCGGGCCTTGAACCAGGGCCGCATCCCGACGGATCGGGGGCGGCGAAATGATCGGCGATGCGCTGGGCCAGCCGGTCGGCCACCGCTTGTTTCGACATGGCCGGCCAGCTTTCGACGCCCCGATCGTCCAGCAGATGCACGGCATTGTCGTCGCCGCCGAAGGTGCTGGTGCCGGTGGCGACGTCGTTGGCCAGGATCCAGTCGCAGCCCTTGCGCCGCCGTTTGGCGTCGGCATGGTCGAGTACGCACTCGGTCTCGGCCGCGAAGCCCACCACCAGGGCCGGGCGCGCCGGCCCTGGCTCCGACAGCCGGCGCAGGATGTCGGGGTTCTCGATCAGCCGGATATCGGGTGGCAGGGCGCCGCCTTGCTGCTTCTTCAGCTTCTGTCCGGCTTCCAGCGCCGGGCGCCAGTCGGCGACCGCGGCGGCACAGACCGCGATATCGGCCGGGAGGGCCGCTTCCACCGCCGCCAGCATCTCGCGCGCCGCCTCGACATGCACCGTGGTGACACCGGCCGGATCGGCCAGACCGGTGGGGCCCGACACCAGGGTCACCCGCGCCCCCAAAGCCGCCAGGCTGGCGGCGATGGCATGCCCTTGTTTGCCGGATGACCGGTTGGCGATATAGCGCACCGGGTCGATCGGCTCGTGGGTCGGGCCGCTGGTGACGATGGCGTGGCGGCCCGACAGCGGTCCCGGCTGGTCGATCTGCGCGGCATCGATGATGTCGGGGTCGCCGTCCAGCCGGCGCTGACCGCCGGTGATCAGCCGCTGGCCGGGCTCCGGCGCCAGCGCCCGGATGATGGCCTCGACGATCGCCGGCGGCTCGCTCATCCGGCCGGGGCCGAACTCGCCGCAGGCCATGTCGCCCTCATCGGGGCCGACCATCAGAATGCCGTCTTCGGCCAGCCGGCGCAGATTGCGTTGGGTCGCGGGATGGAACCACATCCGGACATTCATCGCCGGCGCCACCAGTACCCGCTTGTCGGTGGCCAGCAGCAGGGTCGTCGCCAGGTCGTCGGCGATGCCGCCGGCCATCTTGGCCAGGACATCGGCCGTGGCCGGCGCCACCACCACCAGATCGGCCGCGCGCGACAGCTGAATATGGCCGATCTCGGTTTCGTCCTTCAACGAGAACAGGTCGGTGTGGACCTCTTCGCCCGACAGCACGCCCAGCGACATGGGCGTCACGAACTCGCCGGCGGCGGCGGTCATCACCACCCGCACCCCCGCGCCCGCCTTGCGCAGCAGGCGGATCAGTTCCAGCGCCTTATAGGCGGCGATGCCGCCGGTGACGATGAGCAGGATACGCTTGCCGGTGAGCACCGGACCCTCCTGACTGTGGTCCGACGGCGTGCGGGGGCCGTCATGTGGAACCTGCGCAATTGCGCAGGCTGAGCTGTGGTTAAACTAGGCGTCCCGACGCGTGGGCGCAAGTCCTCTCGCCGGAATGTTGATGGCCGGCCAAGTGGCGTTGAACCGGGGGCGTTGAACCGGGGGCGTTGAACCGGGAGCGTTGAACCTGATGGCGGCGGGTCAGCCCAGGATCAGCCAGAGCAGGGCCACGCACAGCGCGCCGCCCAGCGCCGCCGCGGTGCGTCCGCCACGGGCCTTCACCGGCCAGGCCCGTTCAGGGTCGGTCAGTTTTTCCAGCCGGTCGAGCGCGACCGGCAGCCGGCGCAGGAAGGCTGCGGCCTCGCGCGCTGCGGACTCGGCGCGGGCGCGGGGGCCCAGATTGGCGATCATCCACTCGCGGACCAGCGGTTCCGCCAGCACCCACATATTGGCGCCGGGGTCGAGCAGACGGGCCATGCCTTCCGCCTGAACCATGGTCTTCTGCAACAGCAGCAGCTGGGGCTGGGTCTCCATCTGGAACGTGGCGGTGACCTGGAACAGCTGGGCCAGAAGCCGGCCGATCGAAATCTCGTTCTGGGGCTTGCCCAGGATCGGCTCGCCGATCGATCGCGCCGCCTGGGCGAACAGCGGCCGGGACTGGTTTTCGGGCACGAAGCCGGCGGCGAAATGCACCTCGGCCACCGCCACATAGTCGCGTGCCAGGAACGAGCGCAGCATCTCGGCCAGATACAGCCGGGTCTGGCGGTCCAGCCGGCCCATGATACCGAAATCGATCACCGCGATCCGGCCGTCGGGCAGGATGAACAGATTGCCCGGATGCATGTCGCCGTGGAAAAAGCCGTCGCGGAACACCTGCAGGAAGAAGAACCGCGCGGCATTGGCCATGATGGTCCGGCCGTCGAGCCCGGCGGCATCGAGGGCTGTGGTGTCGTCGGCGCGCACGCCCACCACCCGCTCCAGCGTCATCACCCGCGCCGAGGTCCGCATCCAGTCGATTTCCGGCACCATGAAGCCGTCATCGCCGGCAAAGTTCTCGCGCAGCTCCTGGCCGGCCGATGCCTCCATTCGCAGATCGGTCTCGATCGCCACCACCTCGGCCAGCGTGCGGACCACCTCGACCGGTTTCAGGCGCCGGCTGCCGGGCAGCAGCCGTTCCAGCCAGCGGGCGATCCAGCCGAACAGCGCGAGGTCGGTGGCCAGCGCCTCCTCGACCCCCGGACGCAGGATCTTGACCGCGACCTCGCGGCCATCGGTGGTCTCGGCGAAATGGACCTGCGCGATCGATGCCGCCGCCACCGGCACATCGTCGAACCGGCTGAACAGGCTGTCCACCGGCTGTTCGAATTCGGCCTCGATGATCCGGCGGGCGTCCGCGGCGGGAAACGGCGGCAGCCGGTCCTGAAGCCGGGCCAGATCGCGGGCGACGTCCTCGCCGATCAGATCGGCGCGGATCGACAGCACCTGGCCCAGCTTGACGAAACTGGGGCCGAGGGCGGTAAGCGCGGTGGCCAGCCGGATGCCGTCGCGCATATCGGCCAGATCCCGGCGCATCAGCCGGCGCGCGGCCTGCCCCACGAAGCCGGCTGCCGGATGCTGGCTGCGCAGCTGCTCCAGCGGAAACAGCGCCCCGTGACGGGCGAGGACCAGACCGATCCGGGACAGCCGGAGCAGGTGGCGCAGGGTCGAGAGCATCGGGGTCCGATCGCGTCAGGGACGATAAGGGGAAGAGGTTGATAAGAGGAAGAGGATCAAGGTGGGGACGCGGCAGGGCCGGGCGGGCGCCGTCAGACCTTCCAGGCCGAATGCAGGGCGGCGATCCCGCCGGAGAGCAGCCGGACCTTCACCTGACGCAAGCCCGCCTCGGCGATCATGCCGGCGAAGCGGTCGGCTGTGGGAAACTTGCGGATGCTTTCCGCCAGATAGCGATAGCTCGCGGCATCGCGTGCCACCACCTGCCCAATCCTGGGCAGGATCGAGAAGGAATAGAGGTCATAGAGCCGGTCGAGCACCGGCGCCTGAACGTGCGAGAACTCCAGGCACATGAACCGGCCGCCGGGCTTCAGCACCCGCCGGGCTTCGGCCAGCGCCGCCGGGATGTCGGCCACGTTGCGGATGCCGAAGGCAATGGTATAGACATCCACCGAGGACGATGCCACCGGCAGCATCTCGGCATTGCCCGCCACCCAGTCGAGACCGTCGACCAATCCGCGGTCGACGCCGCGATCGCGCCCCACCGCCAGCATGGCGGGGGTGAGGTCGCAGACCGTGACCCGGGTCGGGGCGGCGATGCCGGCGGGGGTGTGGCCGCCATTGCGGCGGCTGCGTTCGATGAAGCGGAAGGCGATGTCGCCGGTGCCGCCGGCCACGTCCAGCAGATGCTGGCCCGGCCGGGGGGCCAGCCAGTCCATCATCGCATCCTTCCATAAGCGGTGGATGCCGCCGCTCATCAGATCGTTCATTAGGTCATAACGGGTGGCGACGCTGTCGAACACGCCGCGCACCATCCGGCGCTTGTCGCCGACCGTGACGGTCCGGAACCCGAAATCGGCTGGGCGGGCGTCGCCGGCATCGTCGCGCGGCCTTGCCGGCTCGGCGCCGTCGGGACGGGAATGACGGGGATCTGGGACGGGCATCGGGCGGTCCTTCGCAGGGCTATGCTTGCGGAACATAGCGCGGGCACCGGCATTGCGCTACCCTCACCCCCCATGCCAGAGTTGCCCGAAGTTGAAACCGTGCTGAAGGGGATCGCCCCCCGCCTGATCGGCCGCCGCCTTGCCCGGGTGGAGGCGCGGCGCCCTGACCTGCGCCGGCCGCTGCCGCCGGATTTCGCGGCCCGGCTGACCGGGCGCATGGTGCTGGGCGCCGATCGGCGCGCGAAATATCTGCGTCTGCATCTGGATGGCGGCGAGACCCTGATCATCCATCTGGGCATGTCGGGCCGGCTGGTGATCGAGGATGCGCCGCCGCCGGTCGCCTTCGTGCACGGCCCCGCCACTGCCACGGCGGATGCCCCGCACACCCATGTCGTGTTCACCCTGGACGATGCGACACGGGTGCTGTTCGCCGATCCGCGCCGCTTCGGTCTGATGGATCTGGCGGCGACCGCGGCGCTCGATACCCATGACCTGTTCGCGCATCTGGGGCCGGAGCCGCTGGGCAACGGCTTCTCGGGCCCCTATCTGGCGGCGGCCTTCCAGGGGCGGCGCGCGCCGGTGAAGGCGCTGCTGCTGGACCAGCGGATCGTGGTCGGCGTCGGCAACATCTATGCCAGCGAGAGCCTGTTCGAGGCCGGCATCCTGCCGCAGCGCGCGGCCGGCAGCCTTCGCGCCGCCGATTGCGAGCGGCTGGCCACGGCGGTGCGCGCCACGCTGAACCGCGCGATCCTGGCCGGCGGGTCCAGCCTGAAGGATTTTGTGGGCGCCTCGGGGGAACTGGGCTATTTCCAGCACAGTTTCCGGGTCTATGACCGCGCCGGCGCCCCCTGTTCCAGCGCGGATTGTGACGGTAGAATCGACCGGATCGTCCAGTCCAACCGTGCAACCTATTTTTGTTCCCGGTGCCAGGTATGATCTCTGCCCGATCGAAGACGCTGTTGACCGCCGCCCTGCTGGTGGCCCTGTCCGCCGCCGGCCCGGGGCGGCCGGCATCGGCGGCGGATGCGGATGCCAGCTTCCTGGCCCAGGTCGAAGATCTGCCCCTGGCGCCGGGTCTCGCCGAGGGCGATGGGGGCTTTACGTTTGACAAGCCCGACGGGCGTATCGTAGAGGCTTACGCAGTTGGTCGGGTAACCGGTGCCGAGGTGATGAGCTTCTATCGTGAGGCACTACCCCAACTGGGCTGGCGGGAAGTGCCGGCGCGGCCGGGCGTCGTGTTTCTGCGCGGCGCCGAGCGCCTGACCATCGAGACCGCCCAACAGGCGGCGGGCCGGCTGGTGGTGCATTTCGTGCTGGCGCCTGAAACGGGGCCGGCCGGCCGGCCCGTGGATTGACGGCGGTGGATCGACGGCGCCGGCACCACAGGACTTGCCAGACAATTCAGCCGTCGAGAGGGAGCCGCCGCCTGCGGGCGTGCCCCGCTCCTCAAGACGTCAGGCGGGATCGCGGAGGGAGCAAGACCCCATGTCCTACAAGACCATCATCGTCGACACGCGCGGCGCCGTGGGCATCGTTCAGTTGAACCGGCCCAAGGCGCTGAACGCGCTGTGTGCCGAACTGATCGAGGAACTGAATGCGGCGCTGGACGCCTATGAGGCGGACCCCGAGATCGGCGCGATCATCGTCACCGGCAGCGAGAAGGCATTCGCCGCCGGTGCCGATATCAAGGAGATGCTGCCGAAGTCGTTCCAGGACGTCTATATGGAAGACTTCATCTCGCGCTGGGAGCGGATCACCCGCTGCAAGAAGCCGGTCATCGCCGCGGTGTCGGGCTATGCGCTGGGCGGCGGCTGCGAACTGGCCATGATGTGCGATTTCATTCTCGCGGCCGAGAATGCGAAATTCGGCCAGCCCGAAATCAATCTGGGCACCATTCCCGGATCGGGCGGCACTCAGCGTCTGACCCGGTTCGTCGGCAAGTCGAAGGCCATGGAAATGTGCCTGACCGGCCGGATGATGGATGCCGAGGAAGCCGAGCGGGCCGGGCTGGTCAGCCGGATCGTGCCGGTGACCGATCTGATGGACGAGGCGCTGAAGGTGGCCCAGGCCATCGCCGCCAAGTCGCTGCCATCGGTGATGATGGCGAAGGAGGCGGTGAACGCCGCCTACGAGACCACGCTGACCCAGGGTGTGCGGTTCGAGCGCCGCCTGTTCCATTCCAGCTTCGCCCTCGACGACCGCCGCGAGGGCATGACCGCCTTCTCGGAAAAGCGCGAGCCGCAGTTCAGGAACCGCTGAGCCGCCGCCACGGCCGTATGCTGAAAGGCTGCGGTGGCATTGCCACAATCGGCGCCGCTCCGTCGGCGCCGGTTTCGGCTTTGCCGATAACGTCTTGACTCATGTCCGGCGCGCACCTATCGTCTGCCGCCTGAGTTTCCTTTTGTTCCCAGACCGATCCGAAGGGCCGACCCCTTATGGCCAATCATGACTCCGCCAAGAAGCGTATCCGCCGCAACGCGCGCCGGGCCGAAATCAATGGCGACCGTATCAGCCGCATCCGGACCTTCGTGAAGAAGGTCGAGAAGGCCCTGCTTCAGGGCGATAAGGATGCAGCCGTTGCCGCTTTCGCCGTTGCCGAGCCGGAACTGCGCCGTGGCGTCAACAAGGGCGTTCTGCACGCCAATACCGCGTCTCGCAAGATCTCGCGCCTCAGCGCGCGGGTGAAGGGTCTGGCCCAGGCCTGATCCGGCCCCGGAGCCGGCCGGGTGCAGACCTGGTCCGGTTTCGAGCTTGCGTCAGACTGTGATCTGTCCTGCGGGGCCGGCATCGGTTCCCGTCGTCCAGGCATCTGATTCGTCGGCGTTGTCCGGTTGAATCAGGCCTGCGGCCGGCTGGAATCTGCAGGCCGGACCTAGCCGTTCAACGCACGGCATGCGTTCATCGCGTGCCGTGCGTTGTCGCGTCTGGGCGTCGTCTTGTAGCAAATGACCGCGTTCACATTTCGGTCCCATTGCCAGCCGGACGGGCGGGGGCTAGTCTAGCCTCATCGAATGCAGGTCCGTACCGATGCGGGTGTGGCCCACTGGTTCCGATGTCGTCGATGCCCTGAGCGGCCGGCAGCCTTGGCCTTTATGGTCGCGGGCGGCCCGGGCGCACAGCCGGGGTATCATCCGGCATGCGGCTGCCGGCCCGGGGATGCCCGGTCACAAGCCGACCTGCTCCCCAAGACACAAGTGGATGAAGGCGCTTCGCGGTTCGATGCAGTGGCATTGAGCCTCGCCGGATACGCTTTGCCCGCAGACCGATTGCCAGTTGCCGGCTGTCGCGGCATCGTTCGGCCCATCCTTCATCCTTTTCGTCCAGATCTGCCAGAGGAGCCACGAGGCGACGCCATGGCCAGCACCGATGACATCCGCCTGAATGCCGCCGCCCGCACCGGTGCCCATGCCGGCTACGCCGGCGACGTGACGCCTGAAGAGGCATGGTCGCTTCTTGAGCAGCATCCCGATGCTGTTCTGGTCGACGTGCGCACCCGTGAGGAGTGGATGTTCGTGGGTCTGCCGGCCCTGCAATCTCTGGGCAAGGAACCAAGGCTGATCTCGTGGCAGGTCTGGCCGCAGATGGCACAGAACCACGATTTCACCGGCACCCTGGCCGAGGCCGGTATCGGCCCTGATCAGCCGGTGGTGTTTCTGTGCCGCAGCGGCGGGCGGTCACGGGCGGCGGCGATGGCCGCCACCAGCGCCGGCTATACCGCGGCCTTCAACATCGAGGGCGGCTTCGAAGGCGATGTGGGTGAAGACGGGCATCGCGGCACGGTGAACGGCTGGAAGGCGGCGGGGCTGCCCTGGTTCCAGAACTGACGCCACCGCCCGTCACCGCCGCGCCGCTGTCCGGAAGGGGGCGGCGTGGTTGCCGTTCGTCCGCATGAAGCCGGGCGACCCCCGCCAATTGCGACTGCCGTTGCCCATGACCCCGGTTTCCGATCCCGCCGACTTTGCCGAATACGAGGCGCAATGGGGCCGCGTTCGTGATGCGCTCCGCAGCGAATTCGGCGACGCCGCCTTTTATTCCTGGCTGAAGCCCCTGTCGCTGGCTGCCGTGACCGAGGGCCGCGTGACGATCGCGGTGCCGACGCGGTTCATGCGCGACTGGGTCGTATCGCATTATGCCGATCGTATCCGCGTGCTGTGGTCGTGGGAAAATCCGGCGGTCCGCCGGGTGGACATCTCGGTCGCCGGTGCCTGGGGGGCTGCCGATCCGGCATCGGCCAAGGCCGCCGCCGCCGCCAGGGCCGCCGGTGCCAAGGCTGCCGACGATGATGCCGTCGCTCCGGTTGTGCCGCCGGCAGCCAACGGCCCCCGCTCGGGCGGGGCTGCCATCTATAACGGTGAAGGTTACAACGGCGAGGGCCGTGGCGGCATTTCCGGCGGCTATGTGACCGGCGGCTATGGCGGTGGCGCGCCGCTGCCGCCGCGCAGCAGCAAGCCGTCGCCGGTGCCGGCCGGCCAGTCGCGGGCGGGCGGGGGGCCGGCGAATCAGCCGGGCAGCCATCAGCCCCCGGGGCACCAGCCTGGAAGTCACCAGTCCGGAGGTCACCAGTCCGGAGGTCACCAGTCCACGGGCCATAACGCTTCGGGGCGCGGGCCGTCCGGCCATGACGGCACAGGTTCCGGTCCCGTGGCCTATGGGGCGGGCCGCAACGGCCGCAGTGGTGCCCAGGCGGCGCCGATGTCCGAGGCCGAAGCCGATGCCGAGGCCAGCCACCGCGCGGCGGAACGCATCGATCAGTGGTCGGCCGGTCTGGATCCGCGCTTCACTTTCGACAATTTCGTCTGCGGCAAGCCGAACGAACTGGCCCATGCCGCGGCGCTCCGGGTGGCGGAAAGCGAAACCGTACAGTTCAACCCGCTGTTCCTGTATGGCGGTGTCGGCCTTGGCAAGACCCATCTTATGCATGCCATCGCATGGCATATCCGCGGCCGCAACCCGCGGCGCAAGGTGGTGTACATGTCGGCCGAGAAGTTTATGTACGAATTCATCCGGGCGCTGCGCTACAAGGATACGATGGCGTTCAAGGAGCAGTTCCGCTCGGTCGACGTGCTGATGATCGATGACGTGCAGTTCATCAGCGGCAAGGATTCGACTCAGGAGGAATTCTTCCACACTTTCAACGCTCTGGTGGACCAGAACCGGCAGATCGTGGTGTCGGGCGACCGCTCGCCATCGGATCTGGACGGGATGGAGGAGCGGCTGCGCTCGCGCCTCGGCTGGGGCATGGTCGCCGATATCCACCCCACCACCTATGAACTCAGGCTGGGCATCCTGCAGCAGAAGGCCGATCAGCTGGGTGCCGTGGTGCCGGGCAAGGTTCTGGAATTCCTGGCCCACAAGATCGCCTCCAACGTCCGCGAGCTTGAGGGCGCACTGAACCGGGTGGTGGCGCATGCCACCCTGGTCGGCCGCGCGATCACGCTTGAGACCACACAGGAGGTGCTGCAGGATCTGCTGCGTGCCAATGAGCGCCGGCTGACCATCGAGGACATCCAGAAGCGGGTGGCCGAGCACTTCAACATCCGGGTGTCGGACATGCATTCCGCCCGCCGCTCGCGGGCGATCGCCCGGCCCCGGCAGGTGGCGATGTATCTGGCCAAGCAATTGACCCAGTCCAGCCTGCCGGAGATCGGCCGAAAATTCGGCGGCCGCGACCATACCACCGTGATGCATGCGGTGAAAAAGGTCGAGGAACTGGGCAGCCAGGACAGCAGCTTCGCCGACGATATCGAGCTGCTGCGGCGGATGCTGGAAAGCTGAACCGCAGCGCGCGGGGAATGCCCGCAAAGCTGGCGATGCAACTGGCTTGCAGTTATACTCTCAGGCCCCGGCGGGCCTGGAGTTCCGGCCCGCCACGAACCCCTGAACCTGCCGGCCGGGCGTGCCCCAAGCCGATTGACGTCCGTTCCCGCCACCCAAGCGGAAACAGCCCTCACCGGGAGCGCACATGAAGCTTTCCATCGAACGCGCCGCCTTGCTCCGTGCGCTCACTCACGTGCAGAGCGTCGTCGAGCGCCGCAACACCATACCGATCCTGGCCAATGTCCAGTTCGAGGCCGACGCATCGGGCGCGCTGCGCCTGACCGCGACCGATCTGGACCTGTCGGTGGTCGAGGAGGTGCCGGCGACGGTGGTCCAGGCGGGGCGGACCACGGTGCCCGCCCATACCCTTCACGACATTGTCCGCAAGCTGCCCGACGGCGCCGAGATCGAGCTGGCGCTCGATGCCGCCAAGGGCCAGATGAAGCTGTCGGCGGGGCGCTATGCCTCGGCGCTGTCGGTGCTGCCGGCCGAAGACTTCCCTGAGATCGCCGAGGGCAATCTGCCGTTTGCCTTCCATCTGTCGGCCACCGACCTGAAGCGGCTGATCGACAAGACCCGGTTCGCGATTTCGACCGAAGAGACCCGCTATTACCTGAACGGCATCTATCTCCATGTCGCCGAAAGCCCGGATGGCCGGCGGCTGCGCGCGGTGGCGACCGATGGTCACCGTCTGGCGCGGGTGGAGAGCGAGGTGCCGGAGGGTGCGGCCGGCATGCCGGGCGTGATCGTGCCGCGCAAGGCGGTGGGCGAGCTGCGCAAGCTGATCGACGAGATCGAGGACGAGGTGGCGGTGGCCTTGTCGGAAACCAAGATCCGGTTCGCCTTCGGCCGCGTGGTGCTGACCTCGAAGCTGATCGACGGGTCGTTCCCGGATTATGAGCGGGTGATCCCGGCCGGCAACGACAAGATCGTGCGCATCGACGGCAAGCCCTTCGCGGCCGCGGTCGACCGGGTGGCGACGATTTCCAGCGAGAAGTCGCGGGCAGTGCGTTTCGCGCTCAGCGATGGCCGGCTGGATCTGGCGGTGACCAGCCCCGATCACGGCTCGGCGAGCGAAGAGCTGACGGTCGATTACGAGGGGCAGCACATCGAGATCGGCTTCAACTCGCGCTATGTGCTCGATGTGGCCGGTCAGATCGACGGCGACCTGATGGAGATGGCGATCGCCGACGGAGCCTCGCCGGTGGTGATCCGCGACACCGCGGATGCCGGTGCCCTGTATGTGCTGATGCCGATGCGGATTTGATCACGTCCGATCCCACGTTTCCCGACACCCCATATCAGCCCGGCGGGTCCGCAGTGCCCGGTGGCGCAGGCGATACTGTGCCGGCGCTGACCCGGCTGGTGCTGACCGGCTTTCGCAACTATGCCGGGCTGCGGCTGGCGCTCGATCCCCGGCCGGTGGTGCTGACCGGCGCCAATGGCGCCGGCAAGACCAATCTGCTGGAAGCGGTGTCGATGCTGGCGCCCGGGCGCGGCCTGCGCGGTGCCCGGTTGGCAGATATGGACCGCTTGGCCGATATGGACCGTCTGGCCGCGATGGATCATCGGGATGAGACGGGTCATCTGGGCGGAACGGGCCATACCGGTGCCGGTTGGGCGGTGGCGGCAACGGTGCGGACCGGCGACGGGCCGGTCGAGGCCGGCACCGGTCTGGCCGGCGGCGGGGGGGAGCGGGAACGCCGGGTGGTGCGGATCGACGGCCGCAATGCCAGTGCCGCGGAACTCGGCCGGCGCTGGTCGGTCTTGTGGGTGACGCCGTTGATGGACCGACTGTTCATCGATAGCGCCGGCAACCGGCGGCGGTTCTTCGACCGGCTGGTCTATGGCCTGGATCCCGACCATGCCGGGCGGATCGCCGCCTATGAGCAGGCGATGCGCGAACGCGCCCGGCTGTTGCGCGACGGCCGCCGCGACCCGGCATGGCTGGCTGCGCTGGAAGCCACGATGGCGGCCAAGGGGGTTGCGATCGCGGCGGCGCGGCTGGGTTTCATGCGCCAGTTGAAGGCGGTTCTGGCTGCGGGCGACGGGGCTTTCCCACGCGCGCGGATTGCGATTGAGGGCGAGGTGGAGGCGGCTCTGGCCGTGGAACCCGCCCTGGCGGTTGAAGACCGGCTGGCCGCAAGGCTGGCCGAGTGCCGCGGTCAGGATGCCGAGGCCGGGGGCACCCGGGTCGGCCCGCACCGCAGCGATCTGGTGGTGACCCATGATGCCGGCGGCATGCCGGCCGCGCGGTGTTCCACCGGCGAACAGAAGGCGCTGCTGCTGGCGATCGTGCTGGCGGTGGCGCGGCTGAAACGGACAGTGGAGGGATCGGCCCCGATCCTGCTGCTGGACGAGGTCGCAGCCCATCTCGATGCCGAGCGGCGCACAGCACTCTATGACGTGCTGGTGACGCTCGGTTCCCAGGCCTGGCTCACCGGCACCGACCGACCGCTGTTTGCGGGGCTGGAGGGACGGGCTCAATTCTTGCGGATCGCCGATGCCTCGGCGATGCGCGAATGAGCACGCGTCATGGATGGCTGGTCTCCCGGCCGTCCGGCAGGATCATGGGCGTCTCCACGGCGGAGGCCCGTTCATGACCGGCGACGCGCGCGCATGCCCCAGACCGAGGAAGCCCCATGGCCGAGGATGATGGAACCGGTTCGATGACAGAGCAGCCCGCACACTCCCAGTCCGAGACTGCCATCGCAGCCACGTCCTATGGTGCCGACTCGATCAAGGTTCTGCGTGGCCTGGATGCCGTGCGCAAGCGCCCGGGCATGTATATCGGCGACACCGACGACGGCTCGGGCCTGCACCACATGGTCTATGAGGTGGTCGACAACGCCATCGACGAGGCGTTGGCCGGCTGGTGCGATCAGGTCCATGTGGTGCTGAACGGCGACGGATCGGTGACGGTCCGCGACAATGGCCGCGGCATCCCGGTCGATATCCATGACGAGGAAGGCGTGTCGGCGGCTCAGGTCATCATGACCCAGCTGCATGCCGGCGGTAAGTTCGACCAGAATTCCTACAAGGTGTCGGGCGGCCTGCATGGCGTGGGCGTGTCGGTGGTGAACGCGCTGTCGGAATGGCTGGAACTCAGGATCTGGCGCGCCGGCAATGAACACTATATGCGCTTCAAGATGGGCGAGGCGGTCCAGCCGCTGGAGATTGTCGGCCAGAGTGGCGACAAGACCGGCAGTGAAATCACCTTCATGCCGTCGACCGAGATCTTCACCCAGGTGAATTTCGATGCGGCGACGCTGGAGCGTCGGCTGCGCGAGCTCGCCTTCCTGAATTCGGGCGTGACCATCGAATTCGTCGACAGCCGCACCGATACCCCGGTCAGCCACCGTATGCATTACGACGGCGGCATCGAGGCTTTCGTGCGCTATCTGGACCGCAGCAAATCGCCGATGCATGGCACCCCGATCACGGTATCCGGCGAGCGCGCCGGCATCATGGTCGAAGTGTCGATGCAGTGGAATGACAGCTATCACGAGAACGTGCTGTGTTTCACCAACAACATCCCGCAGCGTGACGGCGGCACCCATCTGGCCGGGTTCCGCGCGGCGCTGACCCGCACCATCAACGCCTATGCCACGTCATCGGGTATCGCCAAGCGCGAGAAGGTGTCGGTGTCGGGCGAGGATGCGCGCGAGGGGCTGACCTGCGTGCTGTCGGTGAAGGTGCCGGACCCGAAATTCTCGTCGCAGACCAAGGACAAGCTGGTCAGTTCCGAGGTGAAGCCGGCGGTCGAGAATCTGGTCGGCGAACGGCTCGACCAGTGGTTCGAGGAGCATCCCCAGGACGCCCGCGCGATCGTGGGCAAGGTGGTCGAGGCGGCGGTGGCGCGTGAGGCCGCGCGCAAGGCCCGCGAACTGACCCGGCGCAAGAGCGCGCTGGACATCACCAGCCTGCCCGGCAAGCTGGCCGATTGTCAGGAACGCGACCCCGCCAAATCCGAAATCTTCCTGGTCGAGGGTGACTCGGCAGGCGGATCGGCCAAGCAGGGCCGCAACCGCGCCAATCAGGCGATCCTGCCGCTGCGCGGCAAGATCCTGAATGTCGAGCGGGCGCGGTTCGACAAGATGTTGAGTTCCGCTGAAATCGGCACGCTGATCTCGGCGCTGGGCTGCGGCATCGGCCGGGACGATTTTAACGCCGACAAGCTGCGCTATCACAAGATCATCATCATGACCGACGCAGACGTGGACGGAAGCCATATCCGCACCCTGCTGCTGACCTTTTTCTATCGTCAGATGCCTGAACTGATCCGGCGTGGTCATCTGTACATCGCCCAGCCGCCGCTGTACCGCATCAAGCGCGGGACCAGCGAGGTCTATCTGAAGGGCGAGCTGGCGCTTGAAAACCACCTGATCGGCCAGTCGCTGCAGGATGCCGTATTGACCCTGCATTCGGGCGCCCAGCGTGCCGGCGGCGATCTGCGCACGGTGGTGGAGCGTGCCCGCGACGTCGCCAATCAGTTGAAGGCGATCGCACGGCGGGCGCCGCTCTGGCTGCTGGAGGAAGCGGCATTGTCGGGCGCGTTGTCGGAAGCCTCTTTCGCCGATGCGGTCGCGGCCGAACAGGCTGGCCGGATCCTGATCGCCCGGCTGGACGCGCGGTCGAACGAGCATGACCGCGGCTGGAGCTATGCGGTGGAGACCAGCGCGCCGGAAGGCGAGGCCGGCGGCACCGGCCCGGTGCCGCGCGCGGGTGAGGTGCGCCGCATCCGGGTGCGCCGCGAACTGCGCGGCATGCAGGAGAGCTATACGATCGAGGCGGCGCTGTCGCGCGGTGGTGAGGCCCGGCTGATCAGCCGCTATCTGGCGGAGCTTGCCGGCGTGTTCGACGGCCCGGCCCGCATCGCCTTCGACAAGGGCCGCGAGGTGCGTGTCGCCACGCCGACCCAGCTTTTCGAGGCGGTGCTGGAAGCCGGACGGCGCGGCATTCAGGTGCAGCGCTACAAGGGTCTGGGCGAGATGAACGCCGACCAGTTGTGGGAAACCACCATGGACCCCAACAGCCGCACCCTGCTTCAGGTGCGCGTCAACCATGCCGACGAGGCCGACGAGATCTTCACGACCCTGATGGGCGACGTGGTGGAGCCCCGCCGCAATTTCATTCAGGACAATGCGCTGAACGTGTCCAATCTGGATGTGTGATCATGACGGATGATGCGCTGCGGGGCGGCAGGACGTTCTTTCAGGACGCCTTGCTCGTCCTCGCCGATGCATCGCGTCGATTGGAAGAGGCAGGCATCGCGCGGCCGGTGCTGGTTGGTGGTGCGGCGGTGGAGTTCTACACCGCTTCACATTTCGTCTCGGGCGATTTCGATATCGTCATTCCCAGTCAAGCCAAACTCGAAGCCGTTCTACGCGAGATGGGATTCGAGACACCGCGCGACGGGACACGCGGCCTGCATCACTATGCAAAGAATGCGACGGGACACGCGGCCTGCATCACTATGCAAAGAATATCGGGGTTGAGGTGGTCGGCTCACGCCTTCTGGATGGTGCGGATTCTATAGATTACATTTCTCAGGTTGAATTTGAACCTGGTTTTCGTGTCGATTTCATCGGTGTCGAGGATCTGATCGCCGACCGTGTCGCGCAGGCCGATGCGACGTCGAGGTTGGATCAAGATCGTCTGGCTCAGAGTCGGACTCAAAACTAATACCCATTGATTTCAAGCCCTTGCGATGAACCGTGCGGTGCGTCGGATGGAGGCGATG